>JAYGDV010000481.1:0-8357 GCA_046582735.1 Planctomycetota bacterium | reverse complement strand
TCTTGGTTTCTGCACAGCAGCGCTCGGCGGCGCAGGCCTTGGAAAACCGGCTGACGGGGACTCGATCAGCTCTGACTATGCCTGGATCCTCTTCTGCTGCGGCACCCTGGCCCTGGTAACAGGCGGCGTTCTTCAGATGCTTGCGAAGAAGAAGTCTATAGGGACAGGAACTGGCGGAGAGCCGACGGAAAACTATTTCTCTGAACTGCTTGAAAAAATCCGCCGGGAAATTTATTCCCTGGACGATTCAAGGAAGGATCTTTCAGAGAAAGAACTTATTACAAAAATCGAAGACCTTCTTGAAACCCATTACTTCAACTTAACCTCGCGCCATGAAGAGTTGGCTGCCCTGCTGGGCTTCTCTAAATATGCCGGGATATGGGATGGAGTTGCCTCCGCCGAGCGCCTCCTGTCGAGGGCCTGGAGCATGGCGACCGACGGACACCTCGAGGAGGCCATCGAGGAACTCCCCAGGGCCAGGGCGCAGATCGAGCGCGCCTGCGCCGCCATGGCCGAAAGCTGATCGGCTCAGTCCGCCAGGGACTCAGCGAAAAACTTAACCAGCTCGTCCTTCGTATCACCTTCGAGGGCGTGCATATGGCGCGCGCCCGGTACGCGAAGGAATTTCTTCGGCTCCGGTGCCGCTTCAAAGAGCGCCTGGCCGTTTGAGATCGGCACGATCCTGTCGCGGTCACCATGGATAAAGAGGAGTGGTATTCCTTCCAGCTTGGCGATCGTATCGGCCGGGTCGTGCCCCGGGCTGATCAGCAGATGGACCAGTGGTTTCGTCAGCACGGTGCCGCCGAGGACTGAATTGGCGACCTGGCGGTAGCTCAGGAACGAGCTGTCGATGGCGATGGCCTGCACTCCCTCGGTGGAGCCCTCACCAAGAGCCGCCAGGGCGCAGGCGCCACCGAGGCTCTGTCCGAGGACCAGCAAGCGGGAAGAGTCGATATCCTTGCGCCCGCGGATGTAATCGAGTGCCGCCTGTGAATCCGCAATGATCCCCGAACGCTTCGCGCGTCCACCTGAGCGCCCATAGCCCCTGTAGTCGAAGACAAAAACGTTGTAGCCGCGTTCGGCGAGCCAGTCCACGAACTGAACATGGCTGGTCATGTTCTGAGCATTACCATGAAAATGAACAACGGTGCCAAGCGCTTCCCGCTCGCCTGGCGGGCGCAACAGCCAGCCATAGAGAGCGGTACCATCAGCGCTCTTGAACTCGACCTCCTCGACCGGCACCGCAAGGTCCGCAGGCTTGCTGTACTGGCGCGCAGAGGGATAGTAAAACAGCCCGTTGCAACCGATCATGTGTGAGATTCCTCCCACGAGGAGCAGGAAGACAACCGCCCTGAGGGTTCTGCCCCGCCAACGGGATAGCCTGCATCGCGAATCAGTTTCAATCTCCATCCATCCTCCTCTGGAACTCTGAGAACTTCGGTATCATAATCGCCGCTCCCATGAACCCGAAAGATTTCCCTGAAAATCCACCCCCCGGAACCGAAGAGCTCGACCTGCAGGCCGATGCCCTGCAGCAACTGCTTGAGATGACCGGCAAGCGCCTGGCGGATTTCATCTCATCGCTTCCCGAGCAGCCAACGGACTCGAGCGCTCTCTTTGACCCGGAGGCCGGCTGGCTGAAAGATCACCTGCCGGATTCCCCATCCGATTCCGAATCTCTACTGGATTTCCTCTTCGACGAGGTGATTCCGGCAGCCTACAACCCGGCCAGCCCCGGCTACCTGGCCTATGTTCCCGGCGGTGGTCTCTTCTCAGCCGCACTTGGAGAACTCATCGCGGGTACGGTCAACCGCTATACGGGCTGCTGGGCTTCGGCGCCGGCGGCCGTCGAACTCGAAACGCAGGCGATCCGCTGGCTGGCTGAGATGATGGGCATGCCGGAGGGTTCGCTCGGTGTGCTGACATCCGGCGCCTCGATATCGACACTCATCGCCCTGGTCGCCGCACGGGAGAAATACCTGGGAGAGGAACTCCACCGCGGGGTGATCTACACATCCAACGAGATCCACCACTCGATCCCCAAGGCCGCCCGGATCGCCGGCCTGCCGGAGCGGAATCTACGGCAGGTGGCTGTGGATGAGAAATTCCGCATGCGCCCTGGAAAACTGCAGGAGGCCATCGAGGCCGACCGCGATGCGGGGCTGCTGCCCTTCTTCGTCTGCTCGAGCGCAGGGACGGTCAACACCGGCTCGATCGATCCTCTTGAAGAAATCGCCCGCGTCGCAACCGCGGAAGGACTCTGGCACCATGTAGATGGAGCCTACGGAGCGGCGTTCCATCTTGTTCCTGAACTGGCCGGCTCCCTCAAGGGGATGGCCCTGGCCGACTCGCTCGCCGTCGATCCTCACAAGGGGCTGTTCCTGGCCTACGGGACCGGCGCCCTGCTCGTGCGGGACATGGCTCCCCTGCGCGAGGCATTCCAGTCTTCCGCCTCCTATATGCCCGACATGCAGACCGGGGAACACTACGACTTCTGCGAGTTCACCCCGGAGCTGTCCCGCCAGTGGCGCGGTCTCAGGCTCTGGCTCCCCCTCAAGCTGCATGGGGTCGATGCCTTCAGAAGGTCACTCAGCCTCAAGCGGGAGCTGGCCCTGCGCGCCTGGGAACACCTGAACAGGCGTGCTGACATCGAGATCCCGGTTGAACCCGACCTGAGCCTTTTCATCTTCCGGCAAAGACACGACGACTGCACTCCGCAGGAAGAAGACGCCCGCAACCAGGCCCTGCTGGAACGCATCAACCGCCCCCAGCGAGTGATGCTGACCGGGACAGTGGTCAATGACCGCTTCTACCTGCGCCTGTGCATCCTCCACCTGCGCACCGACCATGCCCGGCTCGATGAGGCCCTCTCCATCATCGATGGCGCCCTCGAAGAAAATCGGCGGGACTGAAGAGCTTCTCAGCTCTCCATCTCCCCGCTGACGCAGCGGCAGGCCGCTGTCATGTCCGACTCTCCCATGCCTTCCTCAACGAGTCGCTGGAAGACCCCGAGGGCTGCATCGGCCGCCTTCACCGAAAGACCTGAGTCCCTGCCCAATCGCGTGATGATCGTGAGATCCTTGAGAATGTTACGCAATGGGGCGCCCGGTTCATCGTAGCCCTCCCGGGCGATGATGGGTCCGCACCGCTCCAGCATCCGGCTCTGTCCCCAGGCATTTGCCAGCACATCCTGGAGCTGTTCGAGGTCAACCCCAACCTGGCGCGCCATAGTCAGGGCCTCGCAACAGGCCAGTGAGTTGACCCCCACCAGGAGCTGGTTGGCGAGCTTGGTGGCCGTACCGGCCCCGGTCGGCCCCATATGGACCACCTTGGACCCCATCGCCTCGAATACAGGCCGGGCTCTCTCGAAAATCTCCTGCCCTCCTCCAACCATGATGGCCAGGGTGCCCGCGCTGGCGCCCTCCGGCCCACCACTGATCGGTGCATCGAGAAAAGAAGCCCCCCTCTCTTCGCAGGCAGAGCTCAAATCACGAGAGGTGGCGAGGTCGACGGTGCCATGGTCCACAAAGATCTTCCCCTCCGAGGCTCCTGCAAGAAGACCGTCTTCGCGCAGGAAAACATCCCTGGTGACGTCGATATCGGCCAGGCAGGTCAGAACCAGGTCAGCCTTCTGCGCCAGCGCCAGGGCAGAATCCTCAATCACCACTCCCTCGAGAGCTTCCGCTTTTTCCCGGGTGCGGTTGTATACAAGCAGTTCGAAACCGGCAGCGAGAACATTGCGCGCCATTCCCCCACCCATATTACCCAGGCCTGCAAAACCAACCTTCATGACGACACCTCTGTAAGAACCTGCAATCTGTAAACTTGACAGGAATCGCTACCGGTCCCCTATATACTCCTTCCAATGTCAACGAAGACAAAAAAACCCGACAAACACTGGCTCTACCAGCATTCGGTCCAGGACCCGGAATATGAGATCCAGTTCATGCGCAGTGTCTATCGAAAAACCCGCGGCCGGCGCCCACTGAAGATGCGCGAGGACTTCTGCGGCACAGCTGTCCTGGCCTGCGAATGGGTCAGGAAGGTGCGGGGAGGAACCGCGATAGGGCTTGATCTCGACAGGCCGACCCTTGCGTGGGCAGAGCAGAATAACGCTGTTTCTCTCGGTGCGAAATCCAGCCGCCTCCACCTCGAGCACTGCAATGTGCTCACCGCCAGCGGCTACGAATCAGATATTGTCACTGCCTTCAACTTCTCCTATTGCGTCTTCAAGGATCGAGCAACCCTCCTGCGCTACTTTCGCCGGGCCCGCCAGAGCCTGGCAGAGGATGGAATGTTCTTCCTCGACCTCTACGGTGGCCCGGAGGCCCAGGTCATCCAGGAGGAAAGCCGGGCGGTAGAGGGAGATGGTTTCTGCTTCGAATACGTCTGGGACCAGGAAAGCTACAACCCTGTCACCGGGGAAACCGTCTGCCACATCCACTTCGACCTGCCCGATGGATCCAGGATCGAGAAGGCCTTCACCTACGACTGGCGTCTCTGGAACCTCCCGGAGCTGAAGGACCTGCTCACCGAGGCCGGCTTCACAGGGGTTGACGTATACTGGGAGGGGACCGACCATGTCAGTGGAAGCGGCAACGGAATCTTCCGGCTCTCCCGCAAGGGAGACGATGCGCGCAGCTGGATCTGCTACCTGGTCGCCACAAGATAAACCGGCTCTGAGAAAAAAAGCATGAACGCCCAAAACATCCCAGGCAGCCGGACAGTACTCAGCAGGCGGACTTTCCTCGAATGTGCCTCTTCCGGGGCGGCCGGGTTTGCCCTGTGCGGAACCCAGACCCTGGAATCGGCTGAAAACCACCTTCACGATCCCCTGCCAGGCTCGGTGATCCTCATCAATAATTACGGGGGACCGAGCCACCTCGATCTCTTTGACATGAAGCCGGATGCCCGCCGTGAAATTCGCGGCCCCTTCCGGCCGATTCCAACAAAAAGCGGCGAGTTCGAAATCTCTGAGCTATTGCCGCTTCATGCGGACATTGCCGACAGGTTCTCGCTGGTGAGAACCTGTCATCATGATTCTGATGCGCTCCATGAGACCGGCACCGCCCTGGCCCAATGCGGATGCCTGCCCGGAACCCCGGGAGTTCCGCATCCAGGCTCTGTGGCGAGCTTCCTCTATGGCGCAACAGCTGAAGCACCCTGTAATTTCCTTCTGAGTGCAGGCTCAAGGAACAAGAGCAGGCCTCTTCCCTCTCAAGATGCCGGGAGCCTCGATGCCCACCACGCACCCACTGCCCTTTCTGGAAACCAGCTTCGCGATCTGTTATCAGGTTCCAGCCCAATGGACCGTGAACGCTACGGGCGAAGCAGCATCGGTGACTGCCTCCTGGGAACACGCAGGCTCATCGAGAAAGGAGCCCGCTTCGTGACGGTCAATACTTTCGACCGCCTGCGAGGCAGCCTCAGCTGGGACGTACATGGGCGAGGAGGTTTCAGCACCCTCGATGACATGGCCCGCAGAATCGCTCCACGCTACGACCGGGCCTACTGGGCTCTCATCACCGACCTTGAAGACCGGGGGCTGCTCGAACAGACACTCGTCTGCTGCCTGGGGGAATTCGGCAGGAGCCCGCTGATCAATTCATCCGGAGGGCGGGATCATTGGACCGGTTGCTGGACCGTCTACTTTGCCGGGGGAGGAGTCCAGGGAGGGCGAGCCATCGGCAGAAGCGACAGGACAGGTGCGGAACCGGCCGAGCGCCCCACATCAGTCGCTGAAATCACGGCAACGGTCTGTCGGGGGATGGGGGTTACCCCCGGCCAGCTTCCTCCCGATGGGAACGGAAACAATATCCCTTCTTTCGAAACAGCTGACCTGCCGATCGCCGAACTCTTTTAAGCTTCCACTGCAGGCTATTTAAGTAAATCCGGAAAACTGAAATATCAGGACCAGAAATGAACTCTCTTACCCTTCCCCTCTTGATCAGCCTTACCCTCCTGCCCGCCCAGGAGGCAAAAAAAACAAAGAAGCCCCGGGCCCCGGCCCTGCAATTCAAGGGAGCAACGAGCGAGGTCTACAAGGAGGCAAGCGGAACCAAGCTCCTGCTGCATATATTCAAACCGGCCGGCCACAAGCCGGCTGACAAACGCCCCGCTATCGTTTTTTTCTTTGGCGGCGGCTGGAACGGAGGCACCCCGAAGCAGTTCGAGCCCCATGCCCGCTACCTGGCAAGTCGCGGCATGGTAGTCCTGCTGGCTGACTACAGGGTCAAGAGCCGCCAGGGGACAAGCCCCTTCGAATGTGTCAAGGATGGCAAATCAGCTGTCCGCTGGATCCGGAAGAATTCGAGCCGTCTTGGGATCGACCCTTCCCGCGTGGCCGCAGGAGGCGGCTCCGCCGGAGGGCATGTCGCAGCAGCTACCGGCACCGTCCCGGGGCTGGAAGAAAAAGGTGAAGACTCCGCAATCAGCGCGCAGCCCAACGCCCTGGTGCTCTTCAACCCGGTCTTCGACAACGGGCCCGAGGGTTACGGCTATTCGCGGGTCAAGGATCGTTTCCGGGAGATCTCGCCCATGCACAACCTGTCGAAGAAGACACCGCCGACGATCGTCTTCCTTGGAACGAAGGACAAGTTGATCCCTGTGGCCACTGCGCAAAAGTACAAGGAGCTGATGGAAAAGGCAGGGGGGCGCTGCGACCTGCATCTCTACGAGAACCAGCCGCACGGTTTCTTCAATGGCCCCACCCGGAAAGGTAAGTTCAACGAGTACTACCTGCAGACCGTAACGGCAATGGACAGGTTCCTGGTTTCACTGGGTTACATCAAAGGTGAGGCCACCATTCGCAGGCCCGGTTAGGACGCCTCAGCCTGCGCAGAGCCCTCGACTGTATCGTCCAGGATCCTCTCAATTGCCTGTACCCAGCAGTCCTCGGAGTTCAGTGAGGGGGCCAGGCGAAGCTCTTTGCCCCCGGCAGCGCGGAAATCCTCGTCCGCTCGAATTCCGATCTCCTCGACCGTCTCAAGGCAATCGGCGGTAAAAGCGGGAGCGAGCACAGCCAGCTTTTCGACTCCTTCACCGGGAAGCTCTTCAATCCGGAAATCGGTATAGGGAACCAGCCACGGGTCCCGCCCCAGGCGGGACTGGAAGCTGACCTCCCACTGCTGGGGCCCGAGCTCGAGCCTCTCAGCCAGCGCCCGGGCAGTAGCATAACAATGGGCGCTGTAGCAATTCCGGTTGGCCGGGCAGATCTCACTGCAGCAGTCCGGTTTTTGAAGGCAATGATCCCCACCGGCACCGTCGAGTCCGAGCAGTTCTCTCTCGGCCAGACCCTGGAATACCGTTCTGACATGCCTCTGCGGTATACCGTGAAAGCTCATCAGGACCTTGTCGGGGCGCAGGTCGTCAAGAACCGGGCGGGCCACCTCGCAGAAAGCCTCGATGAAGGCCGGATGGTCATAATAAGGCGGCACCACCTTGATGGAGGGCTCATCCCAGAGCCTGCCAGCCTCTTCGAAGAATTTCTCAACACCTGAGCCCCAGGCGGCTGATGAGTACTGGGGAAAGAGCGGAAAGAGAACCAGCTCCTTCACCCCCCGCTCGTGCAGGCCGGTGAGGACATCCCTGATCGAAGGATTCTGGTAACGCATTGCCAGTTCAACGATCGCATCGCCACCCCTTTGCCGGCGGACCTTATCCGCCAGGTCGATACCATGGAAGAGAAGAGGAGACCCTCTCTCTGTCCAGATCTTCCTGTAGGCCGCTGCAGATTCAGCCGGACGCTTGCGCAGGATGATGCAATGAAGAAGGAGGAATCTCACCAGGGGATTGATATCCAGCACCCGCGGATCAGAAAGAAATTCATGCAGGTACCTGCGAACATCTTTAACATCCGACGAGTCAGGGGTCCCCAGGTTCAGCAGGACCAGGGCTCGGTCCATGGTGAAGTCTCCTTATCCACATATAAAACGAAGCGCGATTCTAACGCCGACGGGCCGACATTGGAGGGTTTTTCCCACCCTGGACAAAGATGGCCTGCAATACAACCTCAATGGACGGGAGAGAAGAACGCCCTTGCTGAAAACCAGCCTGCACCCGAAGGTGACGAGCCGGGACCATCGGGCTTCGGGGCTCTTGCGGAGCGGGCCAGTTTCTGCATCCTGTACAGGGAGAGAACTTCCCCGCAGCGGCCTCGCCGGTGAAACCGGCCCGGATTTTTCAGCCGGCTAAAAAACGCGACCCTTGCTCCTTAACCAGATTGAAAGGAAACCATGAACGACAATGACACAACCATCGGTGAGCTCCGCCAGCGTATAGCCGGATTTATCCAGGAGCGGGACTGGGAACAGTTCCACGATCCCAAGAACCTCGCCATGTCGATCTCCATTGAAGCA
>JAYGDV010000419.1:0-7184 GCA_046582735.1 Planctomycetota bacterium | reverse complement strand
AGAATCTTCCCGCCGGGTCAGCCGCTGCTTCAGGATTCCGTATCTTCGGCCTCCCCGGCAGGTTCATTCTCATCGGCTGGAGTTTCCGAATCCCGGCTGCGCATCAGGGGGAAGGCGATGATTTCCCGGATGGTATGAGAGTCGGTCAGCAGCATGACGATCCTGTCGATGCCGACCCCGACTCCACCGGTGGGAGGCATGCCGCAGCCCATGGCCTTGAGGAAGTCGATATCCATCGGGTGGTTCTCCACTCCATCCTTGTCCGCACCCATTGACTTCTGGGCAAGGAAACGCTCCTGCTGCTCCACTGGATCTGTCAGCTCCGAATAGGCGTTGCCGATCTCCATTCCCATGACAATGGGCTCAAACCGTTCCACCAGGCGGTTATCACCTCGTTTCTTCTTGGTGAGGGGGGAGATGGCGAGAGGATGGTCACAGACAAAGGTGGGTTGCTCGAGGGTATGCTCGACGAGTTCCTCGAACAGTCCGGCGACTCCATGCCCCCAGCTGAAGGGTTTTGGCAGCTCGATATTGCGTTTTTTGTATTCTTCACGGAGAGCGTCCTCGTCCATTTCGCCAGCGTTGATCCCGATTTCCTCCAGGCTGTCGAGGATCGTCAATCTTTTCCAGGGAGGAGTGAAGTCGATTTCTTTGTCGCCGTAGGTGATCTTCATGCTGCCGCAGACCTTTTCGGAAACGCTTGAGACCAGTTGCTCAAATTGATCCATCTGGAAGTTGTAGTCGGTGAAGGCCTCGTACCATTCCAGCATGGTGAACTCGGGATTGTGGCTGCGGTCGATACCCTCGTTGCGGAAATTCTGGCAGATGGTGTAGACCTTCGGGAAGCCACCGACAATGAATCTCTTGAGTGGGAGTTCTGGTGAGATTCTCAGGAAGGCCGGGTGGTCTGAGAGCGCGTGGATCGCGGTTTCAAAGGGGCGCGCCTCTGCACCTCCGTAGTTCATTTCGATGGTAGGGGTGGTGACCTCGAGGAATCCACGGTCATCGAGGAATGACCGGATCTCGCTGATGATCCGGGCTCTCTGGAGCATCTTTTGGCGGGCGGATGCATCGGTGATCCAGTGAAGGTAGCGTTCCCGGTAGAGCGTTTCCTGGTCAGCGAGCTTGTTCCAGTCCTGGTCATCCTTACTCTTGGCGATCGGTACCCGGACAACGGTCTTGGCGAGCATTTCCAGGCTCTCTGCATGGATCGAAAGCTCTCCCATCTTCGTGATGAACACCTTTCCGCTGATTCCAAGCCAGTCGCCGAGGTCGAGCCCGTGGCGGATGAGTTCCCAGATCGTCTCATCAAACTCGTTCTTGCGCAGCATGACCTGGATCCGGCCATCGAAGTCGCCCAGGTCGATGAAGATCAGCTTTCCTTTTCCCCGGTAAGCAACCAGCCGGCCCGCCACACGGACATCCTGGTCCATCAATTCCTCCTGGTTTTCCCGGATCTCCAGGAGGGTATGGGTCCTGTCGCAGGAGTAGGGGTAGAGCTCGATCTCTTTGGCGAGGAGCTCTTCGCGTTTTTTCAGCAGGTCTGGATCAAATGGCATGGGGTGGAACCCGGAAGATCATTGGAATATGTTTCGCAAGTGCCTGAAAATACAGTACCTGCGAAGCGTGTGCAAGCGGCTGCTGCTTTCAGGAGGCAAACGTGCAGTTTAACCGGCAGGCGGCATTTCGTCGTAGGAACGGTAGATGGTCTTCCAGATGAGGTAGCCATTGACCATATCCTCGTCGAGGGCAGGATTTCCGCTGCCGGCTCCCCGGTCACCACCGAATTTCGTACCCCAGAAGCAGCCGGTTCCATGGCGACCATCATCGATCCTGGTGCGCAGAACCTGCTCGATAAAGTTCTCCGTCGCTGATTTATCACGGGAGTCAATACAGGCCACGATTCCGACCTTGCTGTTAATCAATTCGACGGCCTCCGGCATGTCCTCAACGAGGGTGATGATCCCGGCGGGCCCGAAGGCTTCCTGTTCGTAGAGAGGGTTGTTTTCATCGACGCCGGTAAGAAGTGTAAACGGGAAGTAATTCCCTGACTGCGTGAGCTCTTCGGGGAGCTGTGCCTGGTAGAGCAGCTCGGCTCCATGTTCGATTGCGGAACTCACCAGGGCTGCAAGCCTGTCGCGTTGTTCAGGGCTCACCAGTGGTGGGCAGCTCCAGCTGTCAGGATCGGAATCGGCCGCGGTCAACTCGTCACTTCCACCCGGTCCGTGGACAACCCCGGGGGCCAGTTCGAGGACGCGATCAATGAAGGCCTTTGCCACGGTTCTGTCGACCAGGGCCTCCTGGATCGAGCTGCAGCGCTGGCCCGAGGTAATGGTCTTTCCGTAGACGAAGTTGCGCGCGGCGCGCTCGATGTCAGCATCTTCGTGGACATAGAAGAAGTTGATTCCGGCCACCTCCTTCATCACCCGCTTGCCAAGCCCGGAGGCGGTCGCATCGACCTGGTCACCGACCTGTTTGGAGCCCGTAAAGGAGATGGTCTGGACGGCGGGTTGACGAATGAGAGCATCTCCCGTTCCTGCATCCCCGTGAACCATGTTCAGGATCCCGGCAGGGAGCTCCAACCCGGCGGCCTCTGCCTCCTGTGCAAGGGCGCATTCAATCAGGGCACAGATTGCCTGTGAACATTCCGGTACCAGGTGGGATGGCTTCCATACCACGGTACAGCCGGAGATGATGGCCGACATGATCTGTGCCATCGGAATCGCCAGGGGGAAATTGAAGGGGGTTATGATAGCGGCCACGCCCCTTGGCGCCAGACGGCTCTCCATGGAGAGGCCCGGGGTGAGCTTCTGGTAGGTCACTCCCTTGATGCTGGCTCCCTGCGGAGAGATCGCCTCGCAGACTCCGACAGCCTCGAGGAAATCGAGGCGGCTGTCGAAGAGGGTCTTACCCATCTCCCTGGTCATCAGACTGACAAAAACCTCCTCGCTCTCCTTCAGCATACCGGTAAGGCGGTAGAAAGCCTTGGTGCGGAAATCACCGGTGGAGAAGCGCCAGGTTGCGAAGGCCTTGCGGGCGGCTTCGACTGCCGCTTCTACCTCCTCGGCGCTGCATTCGGGGACCTTACCCCATACCGACGAGTGGTCGGCAGGATCGACATTGTCATAGGTGGTCGTCGAGGTTGAATCGATCCATTGCCCGGCCGTATAAGGCATGTAGACTCCCGTGCCGGTTTTACGAGGAGCCAGGTCAAGAACCGTGGTGCTGGCAGAAGCGGTCGTCACTATTTTTCCCCTTGAATTGTCATCTCCTGAAGAACTCGTAGCCTCACTCAATCGCGATCGAGCAGCTTGTCATACTCAACTCTTCGCTGGTAGTTCCCGATTCGCTGCCGGCTGCTTCAATAGCCTTCAGGGTATCGAGTCCTTCAACGATTTCTCCGAATACAGTGTGCTTTCCATCCAGGAAGGGCGTAGCGACAAAGGTCAGGAAGAACTGGCTTCCATCCGTGCCCGGCCCTGAATTAGCCATGCTGAGCAGGGCAGGCCTGTCATGGTTCGCCTCGGTTGAAAACTCACCGTCATATTGAAACCCCGGCCCCCCGGTGCCCACTCCGATGGGGCAGCCGCCCTGTGCCATAAAATTCGGGATGACACGGTGAAAGGTGAGGCCATCGTACAAGCCGAGTGTCGTGAGGTAAATGGTGCTGGATACATGCTGGGGAGCTATGTCCGTCCAGAGTTCGACCTTCAGGGCTCCTTTATTCGTATTGATGATCCAGTGATATTTCTTTTCAGCCTCAAAGTTCAAGAGCGGTGGTGGGGGCAGCCGGGTTTTCCACCCGCCGTCGTCCTTGTCGATGCCGATGCCGTCAATATATTCCCCGCATTCTGCCAGTACCGCATCCGGTTCACCCATTCGATTTTTCTCCTGGTTTATCTGCCTGTTGTTTCGAGGAGCATATTACCAAGGGACCGAAGGAGCAAGGGGGAAGCTTCAGCTCCAGGCCCATTCTCGCAGGGAGGCGAGAACCTGGTCAGCTTCGCTGAGGTCTTCCGCCCCGTAGGAATTGGTCACGGCGATGCACATCATACCGGCTCTCCCGGCGGCCTCGACTCCCCTGAAGCTGTCTTCAAAGGTCAGGCAGGTAGCGGCGGTTAAACCAGGATGTCCGGATCGCTGCAGGAGCTCGAGCCCCTTGAGGAAACATTCGGGATCCGGTTTGCTCTTGTCGACGTCATCACTGCAGATGAAAGATGGAAACAGCTCAGCGAGCCCGTGGTTTTCGAGTACGGTCGAAATCTCGGAGCGCCGGCCTCCACTGGCGATGGTGAAGGGCAGCCTTGGGGGAATCGAGGCGAGCGTCTCGGTCACTCCGTCGAAAATTTCGATCTCACCGATGCCTTCCTGGTACAGCAGCGCCTTTCGCAGGAGCAGCTCGGCGAGGGTCTCCTGGTCGAGGGGTTTCCCTGCCTCCTCGAAGGCGATTGCGAACGATGCCCGGTCGTGGATTCCCATGAACCGGGCTCTCCCGGTTCCCGGGGGCAGCTCGACATCGTATTCAAGCAGGGTCTGGTGGAAGGTTGCGAAATGGAGCGGCTCGGTGTCTGCAATCAGTCCGTCGAAGTCGAAGAGGACGGAACGAACCTCTTCCATTAGAGATCCTCAGCCTCCGCGATGATGTTCCACGCCTCATCGACAGTCTCAACGAACTGGAACAATTCGAGGTCTTCCGGTGAGATCATCCCCTCTGCCACCAGCTGGTCAAAGTTGATGATCTTTCTCCAGTATTCTTCTCCGAACAGGATGACAGGAAGTGGCTGGATCTTTCCGGTCTGGACGAGGGTCAGCGCCTCGAAGAGCTCATCCATGGTGCCGAAACCACCTGGGAATGCGATGAGGGCTGCGGCCCGCATCAGGAAGTGCATCTTGCGGATGGCAAAGTAGTGGAACTGGAAGCAGAGGTCGGGGGAGATGTACTGGTTGGGCGCCTGTTCATGGGGAAGAACGATATTGAGGCCGATACTCTTGGCGGCGACATCGTGCGCTCCGAGGTTGCCGGCCTCCATGATTCCCGGTCCTCCCCCGGTAATGACCACCAGGTCGAGATGGCTGTCTTCCTGGCTGTGCAGGGATACGACCTGGGCGAGTTCCCGTGCCTGGTCGTAGTAGCCGTATTTTGCCAGCACGTTACGGGCGATCGCCACCTTGGCCTTGAGTTTTTCATCATCGGGGCTGGCTGCGAGGGCCTTCTCGGCCTCAGCCAGTTTCTTCTCGGATGTTTCCCGATCAGGTATCCGTGCACTGCCGAAGATCACCACCGTGGAGCGAATGTTCTGTTCCTGCTGGAGGAGTTCTGGTTTCAGCAGCTCCAGCTGGAGGCGAACAGGCCGAAGCTCATCGCGCAGCATGAAATCCTCATCGAGGAAAGAAAGCTGGTAGGCATGTGAGCGGGTCTGCGGAGTGTCCTTAGAGGTCCTGGCCGCCTCCGCATCGTGGCGAGCTGAAGGAAAGGGATCTTTTTCGGGTGGTATCAACATTTTAAAGCTACCTGGTTGTCATTCCTGTTTAACGAGGTCGATGATGTAATCGGCCCGGGTGCCGTAATCTCCATCCGGGTCGAGCTCGAGGACCTTGCGAAGATCCTTCAGGGCCTCGGTGTCCCGGTCTTCCACTGAGTGGATATAGCTCCTGAGAAAATAGGCTTCAGGAAGGCCCTTTCCGCTCTTAACCCGGCTGATATACGCCGAGAGAGTTTCCAGCGCGGCCTTGTATTGCTTGCCTCCGAGGTAGAGCCGCGCAAGCGGCAGATGGGCCTTCAGGAAGCTGCTGCCCCCCCCGGTCTCTCCAAGGGCGAGGATCTGTTTGTAGAGTTCACGTGCTCCATCCGCCTGCCCTCCAGACCTCTTGATGTCGGCAAGCTCAAGCAATAGGGATGCCTCCATCGGTTTGCGCTTGAGAGCGCCTGAGAGGATCTCCTCGGCAGCGGCGGGATTGCCGGATGCGAAGGTCGCCCGCGCCCATGCGCGAACCGAGTCGATGTCGCCCGGGTTCTTTTCGGCAGCCTTCTGCAGCTCGTCGAGCGCGGCGGCGGATTTGATGGACTGGCGTAATTCGGAGAGGAACTTATCAGCGGGGCGGAATCCGCTCAGCCGTTTGAGCTCTTTGCCTTCCGGGCTGAGCAGGAGGATGGTTGGCAGGCCCTTGACCTCGAATTTCGCTGAAATTTTCGGTTGGTGGTCAGTGTCGATGCGTACCGGGACAAAGAAGGTCTCAACCAGCTTGATAACCTCTGCGTTGCCGAATGTTTCGCGGTCGAGTTTTTTGCACCACCCGCACCAATCGGCTTCAAAATCAGCCAGGATGGGTTTTGTGGTCCGGGTTGCTTCCTCCAGGGCCTTCGGGTAGCTCTCCCGCCATTGGATGGCCCGCGGCTTCGCAGCAGCCCCGGGGGGGTCCTCGCCGAGGCAGTAGGAGGGAGCTGTTAGGAGCGCCAGCAGGCAGATGGTTTTTTTCATGGGCAGGTTTGGTTTCAGTAATTGTTCTGGAAAGTTACCGGGTCAGCCGAGCGTTGACCCAATCGGCATGATCGGCAAAGTCGAGCTGATCTTTCCCGTAGTCTACCAGAAGACGGAGGGTCTTTGCGCCTGCCACGGAGATGGATATGGGCAGCGGTTTCCTGGCGGAGTCGAAGTTTTCTCGCAGGAGTTCTTTGCCATCCACCGAGACAACAAAAGTCACCGAACCCTTTCCACGCGAAGAGTCATCAATTCCCACCGTGGCGGCAAAGTTGCTGTACTGGTTGTTGAGAGAATAATCGAGAACGGTTCGTGAATGAACTCCGAGTCCCTTGCGGTAGGTCTGTCCTTTCAGCCGCAGCGGATCCCCGCTTACGCTGAGATCCTTCCGGTAGGCGAAAGCTTTACCGACAACAGCGGTTTCCTCGACCCTGGCGGGTTCTATGTTCGACAGGAATACGATCTTGTCACTGGCGGGCAGGATCTTTCCAATGGCAGAGAGGGGGAGTCTCTGGACGGCAACTCGAGGAGAGAGGGGCAGCCGAAAGAGCAGGACCGGTCCCTTGCTGGTGTGCTCGATTCCCTTGAGATAGACCGGCAGTTCCCCCACGCCGGGGATCTCAAGCCGGGCAGGGGGGTCAGTGTCTTTTTGATCGGAGGCTATCGGGGTGAGAACTACCCCGTGGACAAGCTGACGGCGTACAC
>JAYGDV010000386.1:0-9762 GCA_046582735.1 Planctomycetota bacterium | reverse complement strand
CGACGCTCTTCCGATCTGGAGGTTGCGCCGAGGGACATCAGGACCCCGATATCCCTCGTCTTTTCGATAACGGTGAGGATGAGCATCAGCAGGATCATCGATCCGGTGAAGACGATCAGGATCAGCACGATGAAATAGACCAGCAACTTCTCGATGCCGACCGCCTTGAGCAGGTTGGCCCGGATGTCCCGCCAGGTTTCCACCACCACAGGGAATTCGGAATCGGCGATGGCGAGCTGGACCTGGTCCCTGGCTTTCTCCAATTCCACAGGGTTGGTGACATCGACCTTCTCCTCGTTGAGTGCAATACGAATTCCCTGGTAGCGGTAAGGGCTCTGAAGTTTCCCAAGATCCCTGTTGAGGAGGTTTCGTACCTTCTGCACATCGGCAAAGAGGGTGCCTGAATCGAGCTGAAAGTCGCCGGTATTGATCGCCCCGGTAATGAGGAAGCGTTCCGAGATCTCCCGGCCACTGTCGGGGCTGAGGGTGATGACCGTGAGGATCTGGCCCAGCATCACCCGGCGCTGGAGAATGGACTGCACCCCGACGATGAGACCTGCGGGTGGGATGGGGAATTCAGCTGCCAGCAGGGGATTGTGTTTCTGCAGGATCTTCCTGCGCCATTGCAGGTCGAAAAAGTTCTGCAGCTCCCCGGCTGAGAGGGGGGCGCGATCTTTCCCCGCGAGAATGGAGTGAAGATCACCCATCGCCTGGGGCATGTTGAGGTCTTCCCTGTCGACATCGTCATCCTCTGAAGGGGATGGGGGGGGGAGGTGTTTATCAAGCAGGACCCCGAGCTCTTCGGGGCGCAGCATGTAGCTGGCAAAATCGCTGACCCCGGCCTGGCGGACGGGATCGACCCCGGCAAGCATCGCCGGTTTGATCGATACCCCGCTGCGGTAGACCGCCAGGCGCTCAATGTAGGGGGCTGTTTCCCTGACCGTGGGCACCTTCCTGATGGATTTATCCAGGTCGGTGAAACCTTTAATGCCCAGGGGACCGTTTCCGAGAATTCTCAGGTGGGCCTCCTGGCCGCGGATATTTTTCTGCAGCTGCGACATGTAGCCACCCATGACACTCTGTACGATCAGCAGCATCGCCACCCCGAACATGGTCGCCAGGAAGGCGGCGAGGGTCAGGAAGCGTGAACGGAAAAAGCGCAGGCTCAGGAAGTAATTGTACATTTCTCACACTTGTGGGGTTCGTGTCTGGCCAGGGGAAGTTCGCTGTCTTCTTTTTCGCCGTTTCCACCAGCTTCCTTGTCCCGGGTTCTTTTCCCGGGGACGGGATCGTAGCCGCCCTTGAAGAGCGGATTGCAGCGCATCAATCTTTTGAAGCCCAGCCAGCCACCCCTGAAGAAGCCGTATTCTCCCAGGGCCTCACTACAGTAATCCGAGCAGGTCGGCCGGAACCTGCAGGCCGGGGGCAGCAGCGGAGAGAGGAATTTCTTGTACAGGAAGATCATGCCCCGCGCCAGCCTGCTGGGGATAGCTAGAATCCAGGCAACCATCACCCGGATGCGGTTTTTTCGGCTGTTGATGTTCTTGCGGTCTTCGATATCAGGATCTTCCTATTCCTGGTGGATTCTTTTTGCGGGCGGGCGAGCCGGTTTTCGCGCTATGGCGTGGTGCAGCGGGAAGCCCGCCTGTTGCCAGTGTGACGGCGAATTCCCGCAGAGTGGAGGTGTACTCATCTAGTTCGCAGGGAGCCCCTCCAGGCAGGAGGACGATATCGTAGCTGGCCGGCAGGTCATGCTTTGTATGGCGAAAGGCTTCTCGCATCAGCCGCTTGATCCTGTTTCGTGCTACGGCATTGCCGTGGCGCCGGCTGACAACCAACCCCAGGCGGGAAAATTCACGTCCGGTTTCCAGGTAGTTAATTCGCAGGCAGGATGTGCGATGGCGCTTTCCATGCCGTTTGACCGTTTCGAATTCACGCGCTGTCTGGATCCGCTCGATTGGGCGCAGACGGTTTGAGGGGGCTCGATTCCCTTCGGCTGGAGCGTTTTTCGTTTCCATCATCATCGAATCGGTTCACCAGGGGCAATTGCCGCTAGCGCGGCAATGGGCAATGATCAGTAGTGTATCAGCGAATGGACGTTATATCCTTCGAGGACTTCCCTTCCGGGCAGAAAGGTGAGCTCTACAAGGAAAACGCAGGCGGCTACGCTTGCGCCGCATTTTTCGATGAGGTCTACGCAGGCCTTGGTTGTTCCTCCTGTTGCAAGGAGGTCGTCTACAAGGAGTACACGCTGGCCGGCCTCGACTGCATCGGTGTGCATCTCAACCCGGTCACTGCCGTATTCGAGGGCATATTCGACCGCTGAGATCTCATAAGGCAGCTTGCCCGGCTTGCGAATCGGTATGAAGCCCAGGTTGAGATGTCCTGCGAGGGCGGCGCCGAAAATAAAGCCCCGGGCTTCCGGGCCGGCGAGCACGTCCGCCTCGATTTCAGCATCCTGGCAGAGCCCGGCGATTGCCGTTACGGACCTGGAGAAGGCTCCTGCATCCCTGAGCAGAGGGGTGATGTCCTTGAATCCGATACCCGGTTTCGGGAAGTCCGGTATTTCGCGGATGAAGTCCTTGAGATCGTCGCTCATGGGTGGACCGGGGAAGAAAAACCAACAGGGGTGGAAGACACCCCCTTATTATTCCTCCAGGTTCCGCCATGTAAAGGGTGGAGCTATCCAGGAAATCTCTGAGCCGGCCAGGATATGGCTCAGGGTTCCTGGATAGTCTCCGGTTCGTACGCCAGTATGCAGTAGAGCTTCTTGAGAGCTTCATTCTCGATCTGACGTACCCTCTCGCGAGAGAGGTTGACCCGTTCCCCTATTTCCTTAAGGGTCATCGGGTCCCCGTCCACCAATCCGTAACGCATTCGCAGGATCTCAGCTTCCCTGTCTTCGAGCATGGAGAGCAGGCGCTCAATCATGTCGATCTCGATGGAATCGAAAAGGATCTGGTCAGGCTGCTTAACGTTTTTATCTTCCAGCATTTCGCTGAGCGCCCACATATTTTCCAGGCTGACCGTCTGGTTCGATCCACCGGTGGTGCGCAGAGCTGTTCTGAGTATTCCCAGGTTTTTCGGGTCGAGATCCAGTTCCTTGGCGACCTCGTTGAAAAAGGGTTTCCGTCCCAGCGTGGCGGTGAGAGCGGAGCTGGCGTTTTTCCATTTGTTGATCAACTCAACCATGTAGGAAGGAATCCTGACCGTTTTGACCGTATCGATAAGGGCTCTCTTGATGGCCTGCTTGATCCACCAGGTTGCATAGGTGCTGAACCGGCAACCTGCGGCCGGGTCGAAACGCTCTACGGCCTTGATGAGGCCGATGTTGCCTTCCTCGATGAGGTCCTGGAGGGCGAGGCCCCGGTCGACGTAATATTTCGCTATACTGACGACCAGGCGGAGGTTGGCCTTGGTCATGTGCTCCCTGGCCTCAGGATCGCCTACCCTGATCCTGTGGGCGAGCTCGATTTCCTGTTCCGGGGTCAGAAGATCAATCTCGTTGATCTCTTTGAAGTATGCCTCGAGTCCTACTTCTCTCACTGTTCTGAATCTCTATCTGTAGTGCTCAACTGTTGTTGAGGAAAAATTGGAACGAAACAAGCGGTACAGCCAGGCTGCGCTTGATTTCGTCAGACCCATTTGATTTGCGGGTGGTTCTTCTCATCGGACTGGTTTGCCCGGCAGAAGTCCTGCCCATAGGATAGGTATCGGCCATTGAGATCCGTGGCCTTGCGTTCCTTTGCCAGGTTGCCCCAATTTGTCAGTCGGGGCTCCTCAGCGGACGGATAATATCCGGGGGAGAACGGAGAAACGCTCGGGATGTCGTTTTGCTGCGGTTTTCCGGTAGCGACAATAATTGCCGGTTCGGATTAACCGGAGGGTTTCCGGAACCCGCTGGAAGTATTCTGCCCCGGTTGTTCAAAAGGCGGCTGAAAAAAACAGGCTACTGCTTCGCGGGGGCGTCCTTATCCGGTGATTTTTCCTTCTTCCACCAGGCGCGGGCAGCCTCGACAGCTTTGCGGCGGCGCTGTGCCAGGGTGGGCCGGGCAGAGCGTCCCGTGCCCTGGGAACCTGTCGAGAACCCCGAAGAGCTGCTGGAGTAATAGCCGAAATCCTCTCCGGCAGCTTCCTTGATGACGCGGAAGGAGGTGGCCTGGTAGCGGGACTGGTCGACCAGCTCCATAACCAGGTCGAGAATCTTCCTGCTGCGTGGATCTTTCAGGCCACGTTTGGCGATGTATTTCTGGAAGCTGGCAAGAACACTGTAGGAACTGCGCATAAACGAGGATTTTTCACTGGCGGCAAACTTCAGCAGGAAATCCGCTGCGCTCTCCTGGCCCCTCGAGCAAAGGGCTCTTGCCGCCTGGATGCGAATAGTTTCGGTCTTGTCCTTCATCAACTCCTGCAGGTATTCGTTACCGGCAGGATCATCGAGATCGCTGAGCAATTCAGCGAGGTCGACCGCGGGTTTTTCATTGAACCATTTTTTGATGACGGGGATTCCTCCCTGAAGTCCCAGCTTGCGCTGAATTCGCAGGAAGGCGGATCTGAAGCGCACAGAAGGGTTATCCCCTGTTTTGAGGAAGTGCTCCTGAAGGAACTCCTGCCAGAGGTCTTCGACAGAGACGCTGGTTTCCCCGGCGGCCCGGTCCTCCGCCGGTTGCAGAATCAGTACCAATCGCTGATCAAGGGTCAGATTCGGTCTGCTCAGATAGCGCGCCCTGGCCTCGTTGCGGGAGATCTCGTACCACTTGACTCCCGATTCGCTGCGGATTGAGCTGACAAATATCGGCACTCCCTCCGAAACAGTCGTAAACGTATCGAGCCGGTAGCTCGCAGGCCGGGGGCTTGAGCCGGTGGCGCGCGCGGTATTGCCCGAGGTGTTCAGGCGGAGCTCTTTTCTCTCTCCCCAGCGGTTTTCATAGCCCAGGGGGAGGTTGATCTCGACCAGGTGTTTGTGGCCGTCGAGCAGTTTGAAAGTGGGTTTGGAGTCCGGCCCGGAGGTGATTTGAAGAAGGAAATCATAGCAGGTGAGCTTTTTGCCTCCGGGTTCAGCCTGCTTCGCGATGAGGATTTTCTCCCGCTCTGAGACGAGCTTCCCGTTTTCGAGCCATTTGCCCAGGAGCTCAATTTGCGCCTTGTTTCGCGCCCCTGGGGACTGTTTGAGGGAAAGGCCGCTCCACCTGCGCAGCTCCGGCAGGAGCAGGTTGGAAATGGAGGAGAAGGAAGCCTGGGTCTTGTCAGTGGTTTTTTTACCTTCGTAGATCTCCAGCAGAATCCCTACGAGCTTCTTTAGCTGCCCCGCAGAGAGTAGCAGAGTGGAAGACAGGTCCCTGGTTGCCCGGATGGCAGCATAGCGAAGGTTCTCTTCGCCCCGGGTGGCGCATCTTTTGAGATTATTCAACACAAGGTCGAAAAAGGGCCCAGGGAGCGCTTTTCTTGCATAGATGCCCTTGACGCGCCGGATTACCTCATCCAGGCCCTCGGAAGACTCTATCCGTGGGAGGATCTTCTCGATGAAGGGGAGCTCGACGGAAAGCCTGCCGGAGCTGGGGGAGGAGGCTGTCTCGATGCGGTAGATTTTCTTCCAGAGGGGAAATACCGTGTCGAGCCGGATGCTGGTGGGCCCCTGCTGGCCGAGCGCCAGCCCCTCAAGTACCTCCCTGCAATCGGCAGCCAGCTTCCGGTCTTTCTCGTTTTCCGGATCGAGAAGCTCGATCGCCTTGAGGAAGAAGAACTCGGTTTCGTAGGGATAGAAGTTCCAGGGTGCCTGGTGGATGGTGTCGGCACGCAGCGCAAGACGCAGAAATCGTTCCCGCAGCTCGGGTTGTTCCGCAATTTCTGTGACCAGGTCGCTGAGGGTGGCGATGACGCGAAAAAGAACCGAGAGGTCGCGCTCGCTGAGTTTTTGCAACAGGTAGTCGATTGCCTCGAGGTTGCCCGATTCACAGAGATCGATTGCGGCATCCAGTTTGAAGTCGGGGTCGGCTGGCTTGTTGTTGCCCGGCCGTGCGGGCTGATCGGGAGGTATTGGGGCCTCGAGGATCTTTACCAGGTGCCCGGTGGCCGCCGGGTCTCCAATGGCCGAAAGTCCCAGGGCTCCGAGAGCCGCCGTGGCCGGTTTCTCCAGGCAGGCAAGGAAGAGAGAGCGGGCCTGTGGGGGGGCCAGCTGTACAAGGATCTTCAGGGCTTCTATACGTTCGGCCTCATCGGTGCTCCTGGCCTGCTGGAGAAGAAACCCGTTTACAAATTCGAGGGAGAAGGGGGCCTGTTGGTCTTTTGGGGATTCCGAGAGTCGATGATAGTCCTGGTAAAGGATCTTGATAAGGGGGTGGCGGGTTCGATTGGTGACGACCTCGCGGCGTTCGTAACGTACCTCCTCGGCAAGCTTGAGAATGCTGATCGAGGGCGAGGTGGCCAGGGGGGTATCCAGGGTGAGTCCCGTAGTGCTTCTCAAGGTACC
The DNA here is from genome assembly GCA_046582735.1 of Planctomycetota bacterium. Classification (GTDB taxonomy): domain Bacteria; phylum Planctomycetota; class UBA8108; order UBA8108; family UBA8108; genus UBA8108. The sequence continues at coordinate 3,293 of JAYGDV010000386.1, read as the reverse complement.
CTCGCGGACCTGGACCTGGAACCTGTCCGGTTCGTTGGTGTTCCAGGACAAGAGGTAGCTCGAGGCATTGCGTTCGGAAGTTTTTTCGCCGCGCAGTTGGAGAGGCTGCTGGTTTCTTCCCTTCCCCGTCATCTGGGCGAGGATCTCCGGTTTTTCCCCGAGCCGGATTTCCAGCAGGTGGAAATCGGAGACCAGGGGATCGAGCTTTTCCCGCAGGATCCGGGCTCGCCTTGCGACCTCCAGGTCCGGGGATAACGCTGCTTTTTTCAGTAATGGGAGGGCGGCCTGTCCGGCCTCGATAATCTCCCTCTGGGCTTTTTCCCTGCGTTTCCAGCTTTTGTGGCCCAGGTCGTCCACCAGTTTCCTCAGTGAGGCTTCCTGCTGTGGGGGTGTGGATTTCTCCTCACCGGACTGGGCTTGCGCCACATCGGGCAGATACGAACCCAGCCACAGCAGGGTTGCAGCGAATAAAAGTGGGAGAGTTCCGGCAGGTGGCATATTTATCGGGCTTCGAGCAGGACGGTCAGAAAACGTCCCTATTGTATCCTGAAAACACATCTGAAGGGTAAGTAGGAGGCGGTTGCGTTGAAAAGCCTACAGAAAGCCTGTTTTAAAACCGATGGTAGTTTTTGAGGGTCTTGAAATAACGAACGGCGTGGGGGCTGAGGAGACAGGATTGTGCAGAACGAGAAACCTCGTGCCAGCAGCTGCGATGGGGTAGCGGCGCGAAAGAGTCCCGATGACTGGCTGGGGGCTCTCGCCCGGCGCTATCGTGATGAACGGCACAAACTCGAACCCCTTGCCCTGGAGACACTCGAGAAGCTCGCCGAGGAGCTCGATTTCAGCCGCGGCTATTTTATCATCCATCGGTTGAGGCCTTCTTCAGCCGGCCGCGATGGCAGCCGCGAACTGAATTTCGACGTCTATGCATCGCGGTTGCGCCTCGATGGCCTAGCGGCCTGGGTGGATGTCACCAACCCGGACTTTGCCGTCAGCAGACCGGTGGTTCGCCTCGCGCTCGACTCCAGAGAGCTGGTTGTTCTCGAGGGTGAGGCAGGAGCTGGGGGAACCGACGCGCCTGGTGCGCGTCCCGCTCTCTGCAGGTCCTTTGACCTTGGAGATACAAAGATCGGGGTTCTTTATCTCGAGCGTGATTTCGCCACCGGGGTTATCGATGCAGCCTCGAGACAGGCCTTTGACCGCTTCGTAGATGTATTTGCGCCGATTTACTCCGAGGCGAGTGGCTGCCCGGCAAGGGAGGCGGCCCCGGTCCTGCAGCCTGGGGTGAGTGAGGCTTCCGACCGGCAAGAGGAAGCTGGTCGCGCGGATTCGCCGACCCGTGTGGCGGATGATCCGGTTGATTCCTTTTTCGGGATCATTGGCCGCGACGAGAAGATGCTCAAGATCTTCGAGATCATCGAGAAGGTGAAAGACTCAGACCTGAATGTCTGTATCTGCGGTGAGAGCGGAACAGGTAAAGAGTTGATTGCCCGCGCCATTCACCAGAGCGGCCACCGCAGCCGCCACGCCTTTGTATCGGAAAACTGTGGTGCCATATCCGAAAGCCTCCTCGAGAGTGAACTGTTCGGGCATTTGAAGGGTTCGTTTACGGGAGCGGATGAGGATCGTGAGGGGCTGTTCTCGGCTGCTGACAAGGGCACTCTCTTCCTCGATGAGATCAGTGACATGTCGCAGAATATGCAGCGCAAACTGTTGAGGGTCCTCCAGGAAGGAATGGTGCGTCCGATCGGCAGCAAGACGAGCATCCAGGTCGATTCCCGGATCGTTTGCGCCTCCAACACTGACCTCAAGCACCTTGTCGAAAGAGATCAATTCCGGGCGGACCTTTTCTACCGTCTGAACGTAATCACCATCGAAGTACCTCCCCTGCGCCAGAGGCGGGGGGATATCCCTCTGCTGATTGACGATTTCCTCTCCAGGTTAGGGCAGGAGGAGGGGGTTGAGAAGAGATTCAGCATCAGCGCCATGAAGGCGCTGGTGGAGTACGGCTGGCCCGGAAATGTGCGGGAGCTCTGGAACGTGCTCCGGAAGGTACTCCTTACCTGTGAAGAGAAGGAAGTCGCCCGCAAGCACATCGCAGTTTTTCTGAACGGGTCGACTCCCGGGGCCGGTTGCCTCGGAGAGGGTATCGAGAAGGATGCCGACCACCTCCTTTTGCGTATTCCGCAGTGTGAGAGCTTCAACGAGATCATCGAGCAGTGTGAACGGCTGGTTCTCTTCAATGCCCTGACCGAATACGGATGGAATAAGTCCCGGGTCACGAGGGCCCTCGGTATTCCACGCCAGAGTCTCTACAACAAGATCACCCGGTATGACCTGAAACGTCCTGTCGAACAGAACGGAGAGTGTGACTGAAGCGCCAGCTTCAGGACAGATGGCCCCCCTTGCCTCCTGCCTTCTTCTCCCTTTTCCACGCCCTACCCTGCCAAGCTGGCAGTCTGGAATCAGCCGCTTCTGCCTCTTTGCCAGTCCCCTGGGAAGCGAGTTCTACAGCCCTGTCTGCAAGCTGTCTCAAAATAAGGGTTTATGATATTTGCCTGAGTGAGGCACGGGCTTTGCTATTTGGTAGGTCTGTCTATTTCAATCAGGCGCTCTTGTAGAGCGTCGCCTACTGATCAGAGCCGGTTAGTTTTGATGAGCAGTTCATTCGTCCGCCTGAAAATATTGCTGGTGGATGACGATGTCGGTTGTCTTGAAAGCCTGGAGAATCTCCTGGAGCTGGATGGGCATGAGATCTCGACTGCGACCCGGGGTCAGGAGGCAGTTGCCCTGGCGCGCGAGCTGCGAGAGCAGAAACGTGAGCCGGAGCTTTCGATACTGGATTATCACGTCCCGGACCTGACCGGGCTGGAAACCTACGAATTATTGAGCCAGGAGTTGCCTAGGCTGGGAGCGATTTTTATCACCGGAGATGCTTCGGATGGACTCGAAGAAAGAGTCCTTTCCGCCGGGGGCCTGGCGCTGGTGCGCAAGCCGCTGGATAGTGGGCGGATTCGTGGTGCGGTAAGCGTCTTTCAGCGCCGTTGGGTAGCAGGTTACGAGGACGACTCAGAAGAAACTTTTCTCGATTAAACGGTTATTTGGATATCAATTTGCCCGCACAGGGCTGGAACAGTAGTTTTCAAGGAGTAGTGCAAGATGGCGAAGCAGAAGATCACGCCGCTGAATGACAAGATTCTTGTCAAGCGGCTGGAAGCTGTAGATACGACTGAAGGCGGTATTGTCTTACCGGATGCGGCGAAGGAAAAGCCGCGTGAGGGAGAGGTTGTCAG
>JAYGDV010000344.1:0-5798 GCA_046582735.1 Planctomycetota bacterium | reverse complement strand
TCCATCGGAATAGATCCAGATGGCCGTTCCGCCCGCGGCGGCGATCTCAAGGATCCCCCAGCTGTTGAGAGCCGGCGTCACGGCGGGAGAATCGACCACCAGCCTGATCGCCGGCCGCGAATAATGAAACCCGCTCACGCTGAAGAGAACGCCGCCAAGCTCTTCGCTGAGCTCAATTTCAGGGTCGAGTTGAAGCGGGTCCTGGTCTTCAGAAACGCTGAAAACCCTGAGCATTCCCGGGAGGACCTCATCAAGAGACTCAAAGGCAAAGAGCTGGGGATCCGTGATGATGCGAGACGGGATAAAGGCCTGGAACTGCCCGACATTGCGGGTCCGGCCATCGCTGAGGAAAGACGGGGCCTCGATCGGAAAATCATAAGAACGGCCCAGCCGGTCATAGACCGGGGCGCTCCAGCGTGAGGCGTTCGTTGCCGTCCAGATCCCATGGACATACCTGCCGGAAGAGTTCCAGTTGGAGCCGGGTGAAAGCCTGGACAACATTCCCCAGAAGCAGGCCTCGACATCTCCAGCGGAAATATCAGGCTCGTTTTCCTGGTAGTAGGAGGTGGGAACCGGGCTGCCCTCGATCACAACCCTCCCTCCCTCTTCATTCCAGTTGAAACGGTCAATAGAGGCGCACATGGTCATCAGGGAAACCGGCCAGCCGGGAACAACAAACTCGACCCGGATCACGCTCTCCGTGGTGATGCCGAAATTAACGAGCTCCTCGTTTCCGTCCGACCCCCTCAAGCCGATCCGGATGGCATTGCTGCCCAGGGGCTGCGGCTCAAGGGCAACCTGCAGCACATTGCCCTGCGGATCGGAGAAGGTGGTGTAATCCTTACCATCGATCGTTGCGCTGACCAGCAGGGGCTCTCCCGGGTCCGGCCCGGGCCCCGGGGAAAATCCCCAATAGCCGGCAAGGTTGCCGTAATTTCTCGCCTCCACCTCCCCTGACTCCACCAGGAAGGAATTCCTCGACCGGTCAAGGTCAACCACGAGAACCCTGGCACCGTCGTAGCCCGTGTCGGTACCTCCAATCTCTACGAAGCGGCCGATCTCCAGCTGCAGCGGAAGATCATCCGACTGCACCCAGGTCGAGAAGGGGCTGGCTGCAGTCAGCCGGGTCACCGGCCACTGCCCGATGGGGCCTGCAGGCTCCGGCGTCTCATCGCACACATCCCCGATACCATCGGCATCGGTGTCGGCCTGGACCGGGTTGGGAATTTCCAGGCAGTTATCGAGAAAATCGCTGATCCCGTCTCCATCGAAATCGGGGACATCTTCGGGGTCCATGCAGGGAACATAGATTTCACAGCCCAGGCCATCCGGAGTCGGATCCTCTCCGCATTCACCGAAGGGCTCTGAGGGTGGCTGGCCCCCCATGAAGAGATAGCCCAGGAGAAAAACGCCATCCGCTATGTCATTGCGCCCATCATCGTTGTAATCGGCAGCATCCCGGCAAAGAGGTGCGGTAGCGCCGTAGAACAGGTAGTTGAAAACCGCGATTCCATCGCCGATGTCACTGCGGCCATCGGAATTGAAATCTCCACGACGGAACTCGGTCGCCTGCACACAGTTACCAAAAATAACTGTAAGGCATACCGCTACCGCCGGCAGGCTTTTAACCAGGCTCATCCAGGACCGCATCTCAATCTCTCAAGTACTTTTATTTTCGACAGTTGGAAGCCATCTGCGAAGCTTCAGGACCCAATAACACGTATGTCAAAGATATAGGCCAAATCGGCCCCGCTCCAACTGATTCGGGGGAGTTTTCACCGCTCCCGGCCCCTTCACCCCCACCATCCGAACACCTGGCAAACAAAACTTCAACATCTATCAGGCAAGCCCCGGCTTCCCGAACAGGCGCCGAAGCAACCCGAGCTGCCCGAGATGGTAGGACTCGTGGAAACACATGAAGCGAACAAGCCCCGCAACTGTATTGGCGCCATCAGGCATGGGCTTTTCAAGCGGCCGGGACAGCTGCTCCTCCTCCATGGATCCAATCTTTTCTACGAGCAGGCGGCCAAGAATACGGAACCTGTCCTGGAGCTCAACTGCCTCGATCCTTCTTGATCCATCCGGCTGGCTTCCGATGCTGAAATCACTCTCCCAATCTTCCTCGGGAATCTCCTCGCCGATCTTTCTCAACAGGGTCAGCCGGCCCCAGACCAGGTGCCCCAGGATCCAGTGAGCACTGTTCATTCCATCTGCCGGGGTCTGCAGCCAGTCTTCATCGCTGAAGCCAATGACCAGCTTCCGCAGGAAAAGCCTGTGGTGTTTCAGCCGGGCGGGTATATCCCCCAGTGAAGAAGTGCGGGCGCCTTCGCTCTCCGCAGCCGGCTCTGTACTCATCGGATTCTCCTATTGAGAGGATAACTCCCAATCAGCTTTCCCAGTGTTTCTCCAGGACCTCATTAATAGCAGGTGAGCTGTCTTCCTCTTTCAGCTCTTTGCGAACCCTCTTCAGCTCCTCCTTGAGCTTCTCTCTAACCCCTGCATAGGCAGGATCCGCATAGACGTTGTTCATCTCGTGAGGATCCTTCTCCATATCGTAGAGTTCCCACGCGGGAAGAGTCGCGTTCTCACTCCCGGTGATGGGAAGGCCGTAATAGAAGATGAGCTTGTGCTTCTTTGTGCGGATGCCGAAGTGCGCCGGGTTCCAGTGATGCGCCATGTGCATCCAGTAGCGGTAGTAGGTCGCGGTGCGCCAGTCCCCGGGGAGGCTGCCCCGCAGCATCTCGCTGAAGCTCCTGCCCTGCATAAAGCCGGGCGTCTTCACTCCACCCAGGGCGAGAATGGTCGGGGCGAAGTCGGTGTTGTTCACCAGCTCACTGTTGCGGCTGCCGGCCTTGATCATCGGAGGGTAGCGCACCAGCAACGGCATCCGCATCGACTCTTCATACATCCAGCGCTTGTCGATATAGTCGTGCTCGCCGAGCATGAAGCCCTGGTCGCCGGTATAGATGATCACCGTCTTGTCCATCAGTCCCTCATCTTCGAGATACTTGAACAACCGGCCGACATTATCGTCCACCCCCTTGACGCAGCGCAGGTAGCGCTTGAGATAGCGCTGGTAGGCGAGCTTCGTGTATTCCCGCTCACCAAGCGACTGGTCGACCTTCATGTGCTTTCCCATATTGCGCTGCCTGTGGCGCTTGGAAACACTGGTACCGATTTCATGCAGCAGGTTGTCGTTGACCCCGCGGGTCGCCACCGAACCGTGGTTGCCCCGGTCGTAAAGACTGGCGGGCTCGGGGATCTCGACATCCTCGAGGTAGGAATCATAGCGCCGGGCGTTATCAAACATATCGTGCGGCGCCTTGAAGTGGTGCATCAGGAAGAAGGGCTTGCTCTTGTCACGGCCTCGAAGCCAGGACAGGGAGCTGTCGGTGATGGCATCGGATGAGTGCTGGCCCTTGTGAGAAACCGTGTTCCTGGGCCACTTCAGCTTGCCCTGGACCCTGAAAACGGGGTCGTGGTACTTACCCTGCCCCGGAAGAACCTTGTAATAGTCGAAGGCCGCTGGCTCCTCCTTGAGATGCCATTTGCCGATCATCGCGGTCAGGTACCCGGCCTTGCGCATCAGGGTTGGCAGGAACTGCCTCTCGGGAGGGATCCTTCCCCTGAGCGTCAAAACCCCGTTGGTCTGGCTGTACTGCCCTGTGATGATCGAGGCACGGCTCGGGGTACAGATCGAGTTGTTGCAGAAGCAGTTCTCAAAGAGCATGCCCTCCTTTCCCAGCCGGTCGATCACCGGGGTTGGGTTGAGCTTTGCCAGCCTGGACCCGTAGACCCCGAAGGCCTGGGATGTGTGATCGTCGCTCATGATGAAGAGAATATTGGGGCGGTCCTGCTGCGCGGCGAGCGCCGGGCAGAGAAGAGTGAACAGCATCAAGTAAATGGACGCAGAGATTCTCGTCATGTCTTTCATTCCAAGTTCGTGGATTGGGAAATTCCCTGATTACTCCCCTTGCGGGGATTTCTTCTTGTTGTCCTTTTTGTTCTTGTTCGCCTGGTTACCCTTGCGCTTCCTGCCCTTGAATACGCCGCCCGAGGTCGCCTTGAACCACTGCTCCCACGAGGCAGCCATCTCCTTCGCGCGGGCGGGGAACTTGCCGGAGAGGTCAACGAGCTCGGTACGATCCTTGTCCATATTGTAGAGCTCCCAGGGGCCCTTGCCTGCCCAGGAGAGCTTCCACTTGCCGCTTCGAACAGCCCGGTTGCTGCTGAAATGAAAAAAGACCGTGTCGGTTGCCTGGCGCTTTTCGCCCCTGAAGATCGGGGCCAGGGATCGTCCGCGCAGGGGTTGGACCTTCTGTCCCCGGCTGTTGGTTGCCGGATACTTCGCGCCGGCAACCTCCAGGCAGGTCGCCATGAGATCGGTGATATGGCCCATCTGATGGGTTATGGATCCACCCTTGGCGAGCCCCTTCGGCCAGTGAACGATCAGGGGAGTTGAGATCCCTCCCTCGTGCTGGTTCTGCTTGTAGAGACGAAAAGGAGTATTGCTCAGGTTGGCCCAGGGAGTGTGATAGGTAATGTAGGATTCCGGCAGGTGGCCGGGAACATCGCGTTTTGTCTTCGTGCGCTGAAACGGGCAGCCGCCATTGTCGCTGAGAAACATGAAGAGGGTGTTCTCCGAGGCGCCAAGCGTTTCGACCTTCTTCATCAACCTGCCGATGTTCTGGTCAACCCGGTCGATCATCGCCGCGTAGACCTCCATGGTATAGGCCTCCCACTTGCGGTCCTTCTCGCTGAGGGAGTCCCAGGAGGGAACGTTCTGGGGCCGGGGAGTGAGGGGCCAGTCACCACCGAGAAGCCCGAGCTCCTTCACGCGTTTGTAGCGCTTGCGGCGCAGGACGTCCCAGCCTTCTGAGAACCGCCCACTGTACTTGTCGATATCATCCTTGTGGGCCATGAGCGGATAGTGGGGAGCGTTGTAGGCGATATAGAGAAAGAAGGGCTTCCTGCTGTCCTTCGTCTCCTCCAGGAATCGAATCGCGTGGTCGGTGTTCGCATCGGTCGTATAGAAACCCTCCTTCGGCACCTTGAAGGCCTCGTTGTCCAGGCGAAAGCTGTTGTCGCCATGAAAGAAATTGGTCGCTCCACTCAGGTGGCCGAAGTAGCGGCTGAAGCCCAGGTCAACGGGGTTACTCTGAAGATGCCACTTGCCGGTCATCAGCGTCGTATAGCCTGCCTTGCCCAGCGCCTCGGCGATGGTCACGCTGCCGCGCAGGTCCATCCCTGCCTCGGTAAAGTACCGCCCGGTCAGCAGCATGCTGCGCGACTGCGAACACTTGGCCCCGTTGTAGAACTGGCTGAAGCGCAGGCCCGAGGATGCCAGCTTGTCGAGGTTGGGAGTCTCGATCTCACCTCCGTAGCAACCGAGATCGGAAAAGCCCATGTCATCTACCATCACCAGGACGATATTGGGGCGCTCATCCGCAGCGCTCAATACACAGCCACAGAGCAGAACGAAAAGGCCCACAGCACCCAGCTTCCTGGCCCCTGCCCGTACAACCTGGTTTTTCTTCATAGGTCTCTTTCCTGTCTCTAGCCTTGTTCAGAACGGGCCCGGCCTGTTCTCTATGGGTCCCTGTAAATGCTTTACCTGGATTTCGCCCCCTTCAGCGGCTTCGGGAACGGGTCGCCGGTCGACTTACCTACCTCTTTGAGTTTTGCCAGGAGCTCCCCCCTCACCTTCTCCAGGGAGGGTTCCGATACGAGGTTTTTCAATTCGTAGGGATCTTTCTCCAGGTCAACCAGCAATCGCACCGTCAACCTGGAATCGACCG
>JAYGDV010000267.1:0-10359 GCA_046582735.1 Planctomycetota bacterium | reverse complement strand
CAGATCCATGGAGTTCAGACAGAGAATCTCCATCGACATGTACATCTGCGGCGACAGCGTCTGGATCTGCCTGATCGCCTGGTGTTGGGAGAGACCTAATTCCATGGCGCTTCATTCGTTCCCCAGCCTGTCCAAAACCGGCAATAGCTACTAGCGGGCAGGCTGAAAAAAAAATTCTTAGTAGAAGTGGATCGACAAGTGAGTATAGGAGGCGCATTTGCCAAAGTCAACTTAAGCGACTGACAACCCCTTACATCAAAAACACTTAGAGAACATTCCGTGGAAGCTCCCTGGGCCTCTGCAAATTTCTGTCCTTCAGGTGCGCCACAGAGCCCGCCAGCGGCCTGAGAAGAGCTGCAGAACCCCGGCAAGGAGGCATACAAACACGAACCAGTGCCCCCATCTCCTGTAGAAAGATGGAACGCTTCCCGGGATAAAGCTTTCGCTGAAGCTGTCGGCTTCCCAGATCTTTTTGCCGCCATGAAACTCGCCGGCGAGGTCGACGATGCCCGAAGGCCCCACATTCGTGCAGCGCAGTACGGGAACACGGGACTCAACCGCCCTGAGAATCAGCACCGAGCGATGCTGCTCGATATGGGCTGTATTGCCATACCAGTAGTCCTCGGTAAGATTTACCAGGAAGTCACTGCCGATGGATGACTGGCGCACATACCCAGGCAATACCGCCTCGTAACAGATGAGGTTACGGAATGTGTTTTCGCCCAGGGACATCGGCAGGTTTTCAGCGCCAAGGCTCAGGTTGCTGACATAGGGCAAAGCTGCCCGCCAGGATTCAGGAAGGATGTCATAACCCGGAACCTTCTCGCCGAAAGGCACCGGGTGGTTCTTCCTGTAGACACCTTGCTCTCCAGCAGCAGACAGGTAAACCGAGATATTGTAGGAGTCCTTGATCACCGCTTTACCCTGGGCGTCATCGCCTATGACCAGGCCGCCACCACCGAAAACCAGGGGAACCTCGAAGTCATCCCGGATGAACCTTTTACCGGGCTCCCCGGTTTCTGGATGGAGTCTCCAGCGCAGGCCTTCAGAGCCAAGGTCCAGGGGGATTCCGTCAGCCCCCTCAGGCCAGAGAACCAGGTCAATACCAGGATGCTGCTCGAGCAATTTACGGGTTCTCGACACATAGGCAGATGGCCCGACTGCACCACGCTCCCCGGGGCTGAAGAAGCCCTGCACAAAACCCACCTCTATACGCTCAGCCTGGCGCTCCTCCAACCCTGAGCGAATAGAATCAAGGCGCAATGGGCCGTAGACACAGCACACCAGCAGGAAGACTGCGCTGGCGGCCACTCTCCAACGCGGAAAGTCCTCCACCGACCGGCGCCAGCCGACAAGGCCTGCTGCCGTAGCGCTGGTGAGGAACACCAGCGCCGTCAGGCCACTGGCGCCGAGGATATCGACGCATTGCAGGAACCAGGTGCGATCGTACAGGGCTCCACCGAGGTGCCACGGCCAGAGCCTGGGGTAGTAATGCTCGATACCTACCCAGAGAGGTAACACGAGCAGAAGGTGCAGACTCTTGCGGCAACGCCCCAGGGCCAGGCCCATCACCGCCCAGGGTACCGCCTCGTAAGCGACCCAGAGCAGGTAAACAAGCAACGACAGAAGCGTACCCAGGCCGGTAAATTCGTTGATGGTATGGCAGACCCAGGAAAAGGAAACGCCCACGAAGGTCAGCCCGCAGATTCCCCCCAGCACAAACCCTCTTTTCTTCCCGACTCCCTGCGCCACCAGCATGAGAGGCAGGAGGACCAGGAAGACCAGCAGGTCGAGCTGGTAGGGCCGGCCGAAAATCGGAAAGGACAGAATCCCGAGGCCACCGCTCAAGGCGGCTCCGCCAATCCTCAACCAGCAGAACCCTGGAGAGGTTTCCGCCACGGGTTCGGGATTTTTCTGCTCTGAAGAGCTCATACTGTGATTCTGCATGCTCCAGCGAAGGTATCAAGGAACCCTGCGGGATCCCCGGCCAATCAGGATCTCTTCCTGCGCAATCCATTCAGTAACATTGTGCCCTCCTCCATCCCCGCGATGCGGCTGATGAGGAAATAAAGCCCTGCGGCGGCAAAAATAACGCCGAACACGAAGACTCCCAGCATCAGCTTGCCGTGATGCCCTCCCTCAAGCCAGGCCGCGGCCGGCCAGACCGCGGCTCCCATCAGGGCTGAACAGCAGAGACAACGGAGAATCGAGCGGAACAGGCGCCGAAAATCGAATAATTTCACCTGGGAACTCAACAGCGCCATCAGGAGTACAACCTGGACAATCGACGAGACAGAGGCCGCCAGGGCGATCCCCCTGAATTCCATCGGACCGCTTGAAAGCCACCATGCCAGGGGAACGCAAACCAGCAGGTTCGCCAGGGCTGCCAGGACCGGCGTCCTGATGTTCTTGAGAGAATAGAAGGCGGACACCAGCACCCGGGCCATTCCGACAAAGCACAGCCCCACGATGTGATACTGGAAAACAGCGGCGGTCAGGCGCAGAGATTCCTCTTCGAACTTCCCACTTTCAAACAGCAGTGACACGATGGGCTGGCGAAGCAGGAAGAGCCCCACCGCGCTCGGTACCGTGATAAAGAGAGTCAGCCGCAGGACCTGGCCGAGGGTGTCGGCAAAACCCTGTTCATCCTTATCAGCAGCGAGGCGCGAGAGGGTCGTCAGGCTGACCGTGCTCAGCGCAAAGACGAAAACCCCCAGCACGACCTCCATCAGGCGGCTTGAATACCCCAATGCAGCAACATATCCATGATTTTCAAAGCGCCAGGCCAGCATCAGCGAAATAAACAGGTTGAGCTGGTAGATCCCTGCTCCGAAAACAACGGGAACCAGGAGCTTGAAGATCTCCCGGACCCCTGCATGGCGAAACGGCCATTGGATCCGCGGACGAACACCAAGCCGCCAGACAAGTGAAGCCAGCAGGAAGAACTGGAGCAGGCCACCGAGAATCACGGCACCGGCAAAAACAAAGGCCTGCTGCTCTTCCTCGTAGTAAGGAGCGACAACCAGTCCGATGGCTATGAAAGCCAGGTTGAACAGGATCGGCGAGAAGGAGGCCCCGGTAAACCGTCCGTGAGCGAACAGGATGCCCTGCAGCGAGGCAGCCAACCCGATGAAGAGCAGGTACCAGAAGAGGATCTTCGTCAGCCGGGTCGTCAACTCAGCCTTGTCCTGCCCGACATCCATCAACAGGGAAAGAAAATACCCCGAAAACAGGACGCCGGCGAGCGTGACCACCGCGACCAGCAGGAACCAGGCGCAGAGGTAGTTCTCGCGCACCGATTTCAGTTCGTCCTTGTCAGATCCGCGCACGTACCGGGTCAGCACCGGAACGACCGCGCTGGAAACGGCGCCCTCGGCTACAAGGCTGCGAAACATATTGGGGATCTGGAAGGCAAACTGAAAAGCATCGGCGTATTTGCCGGTACCGAGGAAAGAGGCCCTGACCGCTTCCCGCAGAAGCCCGAGAACACGGCTCAGGAGGGTGAGCAGGCCTACGGAGAAAACACTCCGCAGATCAGTCCCTTTATCCTCTGCAGTCCCTTCAGCCTCTACGCTCCCCTGCCCCTCTCTGTCTTCACTTTTTTCCATACCACCGTTCTAACCACCGCGGGGTACGGGAAGGCCCCGGCCCCGGCCAAAGCACAGGTTATTTCCGGACTCCTCATCCGGGAGTGTCTTTATAGGCTGAATCAGACTGTCCTGCCTGAAAAAAACGGAAAACCTGCTTATCGCCACTTCCCGGGGGCTAAAAACGGTGAAAAGGTATTGTCATGGGTGCTGCTGTCCTGTATTTTTGGCCTTTCACGAATGCCTTACGATTGCGTGACTTAGAGGCATCCAGATAAATTCGGAGACTCGATTTGGCCATCAAGGTAACCATTCGCGCCGGCGAACCAGGCGAACGCTTCCTGCAGCGCTTCAAGCGCATCTGCTCCAAGGATGGGCTCTTCAAGGAGATCAAGAAAAGGTCTTACTATGAAAAGCCTTCGGAGAAAAAACGGCGGCGCGCCAAGGATGCTCAGAGAGCTCTGAGAAAGCGCATCGCCAGGGCGGAACGCGCTCGCAAGGGCATGTAATACCCCCCCCCCCGGCCGCTGCAAGGCGGCTGCAGGCTCTCCCCTCTATTCCTTCGAACAAGCCCGAGCTTCTTTGAAGAGTTGCCGGATTCGCTCCCCATCCTTCACCCCGGGAGCAGACTCTACGCCACTTGAGACATCCACAGCGAAGGGATGAACCTCCGCGATGGCGGCAGACAGGTTCTCTGCAGCGATTCCACCTGCAAGGATCACGGGGCGCATCTGCTGGCAGGCTCGGGCCACAGACCAGTCAAAGACCTGCCCGGCTCCCCCTGCCTCCACCGGGCTCCAGCCATCGAGCAGAATCCTCACCTGGAGAGGAAACCCATCCAGCAGGCCCGGCTCGAATCCAGGGCCCACCCGGAAGGCTTTCCACACTTCCCCGGCTGCCACCCCGGCGGCACAGGCCGGCGTCTCCTGCCCGTGAAGCTGGGCCACGTCCAGGCCGACCTGTTCTATCACGGCATTGAGCTCTTCGAGCTCCCAGTCCACAAACACTCCGACGGCCCTGAAGTCACAGGCTGCCTGCCGACGGATCTCCGGGAGAAGCTCTGCCGCCTCTGCCGGTTCGATAAAGCGGGGTGATGGACGGTGAAAAATGAAACCCAGGGCCCACGCTCCCTCCTCGAGGGACAGCAGGGCGTCTTCGAGGCATCGAATTCCGCAGATCTTGACGGGTATCATGTCCCGGCCCCTTCGCCTGGAGCGCTCAACAATCCGCGCAGGGCCGCGCCGGGATCTTCAGCCCGCATCAATCCCTCCCCGATCAGGAACCCATCGACCCCCCACCCCGACATCATCTCGAGTTCCTCTCTCTTGAAGAACCCGCTTTCACTGATGACCACAGCATCTGCGGGAACCTCGGGCAGGAGCCCACGGGTGGTCTCGAGAGAAACCTCGAAGGTTTTCAGGTCACGGTTGTTAATCCCGACGACTGCCGGCGAGAAACCGGCCACCCGGTGCATTTCTTCGATGTTGTGAACCTCCCAGAGAACGTCCATGCCCAGCTGTTCGGCCACAGCGGCCAGCGGCTCAGCCTCCTCGTCACTGAGGGCGGCAAGAATCAGGAGAATCGCATCCGCCCCCGCTGCACGCGCCTCAAATACCTGGTAGGTATCGATGATGAAGTCTTTTCTAAGCAGGGGAACAGCCACCTTCTCCCTGATCGCACGGAGGTATTCGAGGCTTCCCTGGAAATATTCTGAGTCCGTCAGGACGGAGATCGCTGCCGCTCCCCCTCCTGCATAGGCGGTTGCGATGGCCACGGGATCAAAATCCTCACGAATGACACCCTTTGAGGGAGAGGCCTTCTTGACCTCGGCGACAATCTGGATACCGGTCTGCCCCACAGCTTCAGCCAGGGACAGAGCTGGAGGCGCCTGCGAGGCCGCAGCGACCACCTCGTCGAGAGGTCGTGCCTTCCTGCTCTCTTCAAGCTCAGCGTGCTTGGTTTCGAGAATCCGCTCCAGGATCGTCATGATCGCTGCCCCAGGCTCTCGAGTACCTTCTGTGCGGCGCCGGAGTCGATTGCTTCACGTGCCCGGTCTCCCCCCTCGGAAAGATCAGCAGCGAGCCCCTGGACCACCAGGGCGCCGGCGGCGTTCAGAACGACTGCGTTTCTGTGCGGCCCTTCCTCTCCACTGAGAAGCTGCACGATAATCCCGGCATTGACAGCGGCATCGCCACCCTTGAGGCTCTCCAGCGGAGAGCTTTCCACCCCCGCATCTTCAGGTACCACCTCGAATTCCCGCTGGCCGCCGCCCGCCAGCTCCGTAACCTGGGTGACGCCGGCAATGCTCAGCTCATCAAGGCCCCCCTCGCCATGAAGAGCCCATACCCGTTCGCTTCCAAGCGCCCCGAGAACTTCACACATGGTGGAGCGAACGGCTGGATCGAAGACGCCGATCATCTGCCGTTTCACACCTGCCGGATTCGTCATCGGTCCGAGAATATTGAATACAGTCCTGAGCTTGAGTTCACCGCGCACGGGACCGACATGGCGCATGGCCGGGTGGTATTTCTGGGCAAAGAGGAAAGCGAATCCCACCTCCTCGATCATGCGGCGGGCCTCTTCCGGCTCGAGATCGAGAGGCACTCCCAGCTCCTCGAGAACATCCGCGCTGCCACAGAGCGACGAGGCCGAGCGATTGCCGTGCTTGGCCACCGGAACTCCGCAGCCGGCGACCACCAGGGCGGCAGCAGTAGAGATGTTGAAAGTACCTGATCCATCTCCTCCAGTTCCGCAGAGATCGACCATTCCCTCCCGGGCCGGCTCGATCCGGACGGATGCCGCCCGCATGCCCTCGACCAGGCCGGTGATTTCCTCGACCGTCTCCCCCCTTACCCGCAGCGCCAGCAGGAAGGCGGCAATCTGCACAGGAGTCGCCTCTCCCGAGAGCAGCGCCGACATCGCATCGCGCGCCTGCTGGCGCGAGAGGGCCTGTCCGTCAGCTACGATGGAAAGCAGAGGTGCTATGGAAGGGGCCTGGCTATCACTCATGATTGAATCTCTCCGCAGCTCACAAGAAAGTTGGAGAGGATGACCTTCCCCTCCGCGGTAAGAATGGACTCCGGATGAAACTGCACGCCGTAGGTAGGGTGTTCGCTATGGCGAAGTCCCATGATGATCCCATCGGCGGTTTCAGCCGTAACGATCAGGGTCTCGGGAAGCCCTTCCTTTTCGACCACGAGCGAATGGTAACGCCCGGCTTCGAAAGGACTGGAGACACCGGCGAAGAGATCTGTTCCGTCATGGGTAACCGGGCTCGATTTTCCATGCAGGGGATGAACCCGCCCGATCTTCCCTCCCATGGCAAAACCGATCGACTGGTGGCCCAGGCAGACCCCCAGGATCGGCACCTTGCCGCTCTGGCTTCGGATAAGATCTACCGAGATACCTCCCTCCTCGGGATGCCCGGGACCCGGAGAAACGATGATTCCCGCCGGGGCAAGCTCAGCGACCTCCTCCACTGAAATCCTGTCGTTGCGGTGAACAACCGGATCCGCGCCCAGCTCTCCAATGAACTGAACGAGGTTGTAGGTGAAGGAATCGTAGTTGTCGATCACGAGAATCATGACGAACCCTCCCCCTGCGTCCCGGCCGAACGCAGCTCTGCACGGCGAATAGCGTCATAGAGAGCCGATGCCTTGTGAATGGTCTCGAAGTATTCGTTCTCCGGCACGGAGTCAGCAACGATACCTGCTCCAGCCTGCACGGTGGCGACTCCCTTGTGAATCTGCAGGGTACGAATCGCTATACAGGTGTCGAGATTGCCGGCGAAGTCGAGGTAACCGACAGCGCCGGCATAGGTGCCCCTCCGTGTAGGCTCCAGCTCATCGATGATCTCCATGGCGCGGATCTTGGGCGCCCCGGACACGGTGCCCGCGGGAAAACCCGCCCGGAAAGCATCCACCGGCCGCAGTCCCTCTCTGACCTCGCCCTCCACCTGGCTGACGATGTGCATGACATGCGAGTAGCGCTCGACCTCCTCCAGCTTGGAAACCCGGACACTGCCGAACTCGGCAACCCGCCCGACATCGTTTCGGCCGAGATCAACGAGCATCCTGTGCTCAGCGAGTTCTTTCTCATCGGCGAGCAATTCCTCCTCGAGTGCCAGGTCCTCGGCCTCGTCTTTTCCCCGCCGTCGGGTACCGGCGATCGGCCGCACCAGCGCCCGGCCTTCCTCGCAACGCACCATGATCTCCGGAGATGATCCCAGCAGGGCAGTATCTTTCCACTCGAGATAAAAAAGGTAGGGGGATGGATTCAGGGCCCGCAGGCAGCGGTAGATCTCAAAGGCATCCACCTCGACCGGTTTCTGGAAACGCTGCGACAGGACCACCTGGAAGACGTCGCCGGCAAAGATGTGCTCGCGCGCCTTGTGGACGGCAGCCTCGAAAGATTCCTTTGTGCAATTGGACTCCATTCCCTCCGTGATGGAGCTCTCCGGCAGCTCATCCAGGGGGTGGAAAACATCCTCACCGGGAACCGGGCGACTGAGAGACCCCTCGAGTTCGTCCAGGCGGCGCTGCGCGTCCTGCCAGGCCGCCTCTCGTTCCTGCCCGGACTGGCCGGCTTTGACATGGGCATTGGCGATCAGGAAGAGCCGGTGCTTGGCATGGTCGAAGGCCACGAGGGTGTCGTGGAAATGAAGCTGTGCATCGGGCAATTCCGTTTCGCGCGCATGGGTATCCGGGATCTCCTCGATATAGCGAATCGTGTCATAGCCCAGGTAACCGACGGCTCCGCCCGTCAGCGGAGGCAGGCCGGGCACAGGGACGGTCACGCAGGTATCGATCGTGTCCTGCAGGATCTCGAAAAAATCACCCGACAGGCTCTCCTCCTGCCCATCAGCCCTGCGCAAGGTGGTGGTCTCAGCCACCGCGGTCAGGGTCAGGAAGGGGTCACCACCCAGGAAGGAATAACGGCCGATCCTCTCTCCTCCCTCGACGCTCTCAAAAAGAAAGGACGCCCTTTCATCACGGCGCAACCGCAGGAAGGCTATAACCGGGGTAAGGGTGTCAGAGGACAGCTCCCGGTAGACCGGAACCATCGTGCCCTTGTCGGCATAGATCTCGAAATCGCGATATTGCACGAGGCTCTCCAGCAACGTCTGAACAAAAAAAACCTCCCCACCGGGCTCATGATAGGTGGGGAGGGTGAGATTGTCTCTACCTGATCCCTAGGGAATCCACCACAGCACGCAAGCCGCCTCCTGGGCGGGTTTCTCGCAATCTGAAAGACGCGGCGTGATCATGGCTGTTTTCCTTCCGGGGGTTTTGGCTGTCATTCAACTCTTTGGAGTAAATAGAAGTATAAAAGTCCCGATGGGCCCAAGTCAAGCCGGGCAGAGCGGGTGATAACCTCAACCGGAAAGGTTGCAGGATTGGCGGGAACGGGAGCTGAAGCTCTCGAGGCAGGAGGCCGTGGGAGAACCCGGCGCACCCTTTACGAGCCCTGCCACCGGCCCCTGGTAAAGGAGCTCTCCACCTGCATCCCCCCCACCCGGTCCGAGATCAATCACCCAGTCCGCACCCGCTATGACCTCGAGGTTGTGCTCAATCACGACCACCGCATGCCCACCGGCTGCCAGCTCTCCGAGGACCTCGACCAGGCGGGCCACGTCTCGCATATGGAGCCCTGTAGTCGGCTCATCAAAGAGATAGAGCCCGGCCCCCCGGGTAGTCTTTGATAATTCGACGGCCAGCTTGACGCGCTGGGCCTCTCCACCGGAGAGAGTAGTACTCGACTGGCCGAGGGTCAGGTATCCAAGCCCCAGGGAATCGAGCGCTCTCAGGGGCCGGGTGAGATCCCGGAAAGAATCGAAAAACTCGATCCCTTCCTCCACCGTCAACTCCAGCACATCGGCAATACTCTTGCCGTTGTAGATAATCTCCTGCGTCTCGGGGTTGAAGCGGCGTCCCTGGCAGACCTCGCAATCAACCGTCATGTCAGGAAGGAAATTCATCTCCATGCGCTTTCGCCCCTGGCCCGAACAGGCATCGCAGCGGCCATCGGCGACATTGAAGGAGAAGCGTTTCGCCTCCCACCCGCGGGTCCTGGCTGCAGGGGTCGACGCAAAGATCTGCCGGATCCTGTTCCAGAAGCCGACATAGGTGGCAGGGGTGGAACGCGGCGTTCTGCCGATGGGCCGCTGGTCCACCTCGCGCAGAGAATCGATCAGCTCGACGCCATTCACCTCCCGGACACCTGCGACCGGCTCACGCAGGCCGCGAAACTGTCTGCGGATTGATTTTTCAAGCAGGTCCCGCACCAGCGTCGACTTGCCCGCCCCCGAGACGCCCGTCACCACCGTCACGGCCCCCATGGGAATCTTCACGTCGATATCCTTGAGGTTGTGCAGCGTGGCACCGCGAATCTCGAGGAAGGACGAATCTTCCAGGGGATCGACTGCAAAATCGAAAACTCTCTGGTCGCGGTCCCTGAAATAGCGGGCAGTCTCCGAGGTCTTGCTGGAGATGATTTCCGCAAGCGGCCCCTGGGCAACAATTTCGCCCCCATGCCGCCCGGGCCCGGGACCCATGTCGATCACATAATCGGCCGCCTCGATGGTCGCATCGTCGTGCTCAATCACGTAGACGCTATTGCCTTTATCGCGCAGGTCCCCGAGGGTTTCCAGCAAACGTTCATTGTCCCTGGGATGAAGGCCTATGGTGGGTTCATCAAGAATATAGCAGGCTCCCCGGAGGTTGGACCCCAGCGCCGCGGCCAGTCGAATGCGCTGTGCCTCGCCGCCGGAGAG
>JAYGDV010000245.1:0-8142 GCA_046582735.1 Planctomycetota bacterium | reverse complement strand
AGTCACCAGCAAGGGCAAAGTGAAACGCTGGAAAGCCGGAAGGCGTCACCTTCTCGAATGTAAGACGACCAAGCAGCTTCGCAACCTTCGCAATGGTACGATGTGTTCGCCTGAGGATACCAAGAAAATTCGCAAGCTCCTCTGCGTGGACTAGTTCCCCGGTTGAGAGCCTGATTGCAGGAGTACTGAGAAATGCCACGAGCCAGATTTGGGGTAGCCCGGCTGCGCAAGAAGAACAAGCTCTTTCGGAGGGTGAAAGGGTTTCGTGGAGGCCGTGGAAAGCTCTTGCGGACAGCGAAGGAGGCCCGTACCAGGGCTGAAGCCTACGCTACCCGCCACCGCAGGAAGAAAAAAGGCGACTGGCGCCGGCTCTGGATTGTCAGGATCAGTGCCGCTTGCCGGGCCAGGGGAATGCGCTACAGTGAGTTCATCTATGGACTCAAACAGGCCGAGGTCGATCTGAACCGTAAGGTTCTTGCCGATCTCGCTGTCAGGGATCCTACAGTCTTCGACGGCCTGGTCGAGACTGCACGGGGAGCCTGTTCAGCGACTATTTAGTTCACTGCTGCATAAAGATTTATGTCTTTGATTGTGGTTGCTGCATGCTAAAATTCGCGCCAGATTCAGGTAGCTTGGAGGCCTGGCTCAAAAGAAGTGGAAGTCGTGCACACGGAAAAGAAGAGAATTTCCGGGAGCAATTCCTGTGAAGAGGGAGAGAAAACCATAGATGTTCGTGGCTTGGGCGTTGTTGCGCCCCGGGGCGAACAGCAGAGGAGGCAAACTGTGAAGACTTGGATGGGTATGTTGCTGGCAGCCCTTGTTGGCGCCGGCGTGGCGATTATTGGCATCAATTCCTTGAAGGTTGGCGATGGGGCCACAGGGGGGACTCTCACCGGGGCAGATGGTTCTTCAGCCCCGCCCAGCCTGACCAGCAGCAATCTTCCTCCGGCAAAAGCGGCTTCTGCACGGATTGCCGCTCCGAGGGTGGCGCTTTTCAGGCGCTCGAGCGTTGCAGTACCCGCAAAGCACCAACCGATTGTGTTCAGGGCTGTCTCGACACCTGTTGCTGCGGTCGCAGACAGTGAGATCGCGCTGATCCTGCGCCAGGCCGCGGATCATTTTGACAAGGGTGAGACAGCCGATGGCTTGAGGCTGTACCGGGGAGCCTTCGCAAAGGCGGAAAACCGAAAAGACGTCAATCTCTCTCCGCAGGTAGTTAAGTTGCTGAGCGAAGACAATGTGCCACTGTGGCGTAAGCGCTACATCAACTACCTCGTCAAACGAGGAGAAGGCGGCAAGGCATTTGAGAACCAGCTGAGCAGGGGCAATGCAATCCTGCTGAAGGGGGAGCAGGATAAACTGCTTTCTGCCTGGGCAGAACTGTCACAGGCGCATGGTCTTGCCGCGGATGAAACCAGCCGCACAAGGGTCTACGACATTCTTGGTCCCATGTTGAAGAGACATGTTTTTTCCCTGAGGATGTCTCCACTGGTTCAGAGATACAGTGTCCAGGCAGGCGACAACCTGACAAAAATCGCCAGGCGGTTCAAGACCACACCTGAATCCATCGTGCGCTTGAGCGGTCTTGGCTCAGAGGTGATCCAGCCTCGCAGCAGCCTGCGGATCCTGGGAGGCACCACCAGGGTGTTCATCGATAAGAGTGACTATCTTCTCTGGGTGACACTCGATGACAAGCTGGTTTTCCAGGCTCGTGTCGGCCTGGGAAGGGACAATACCACGCCCGAGGGCGAGTTCGTTGTCACTGTTCGCCAGAAAGACCCAACCTGGTTCCGTCCGGGGTCTGATCCTATCGATCCTGGTGATCCCCGCAATGTTCTCGGTACCCGCTGGATGGGTTTTCGCGATACAGCCCAGGTTTCCGGGATAGGGATCCATGGAACTGAAGAGGCGGATTCTATCGGCAAGGAATCTTCAGCCGGCTGCATTCGGATGCTCAAGGATGATGTGGAGATGGTCTTTGACCTGGTCCCCAGGTTGACCACTGTCCAGATTTCTCCCTGAGCGGCCTGGCAGCCGTGAGTAGCTTGAGACCCGGTTATAGCGGGGGCGGCGGGCTATGGGCGCCTTTTGCTTTCTTGTCTTCCGGCGCCCTTGATCTGCCGTTGGAGTTCCTTTGCGCAGGCCTCTGAATCCACGTAGACCACGCCCCGGTCGGTAAAGACCCGCCCCATACGCTCAGTTTCTCCCTGCTTTCCACAGATGGGGCAGGTCGATTCAGTCGGGGTATCGATGATCTTCTTCGCCCCTGCCGGAATCCTGAACAGAGCCGCATCGATTGTTTCCCGTTTCAATTGCCGTACGTGTACAGAGATCGTATAGCTTGGCAGTTCGGTGATGACGGTAATCTCGGCTTTTAATGGGATACCTTCGATGCCCTTGAGCTTATCGAGTACTTCCTCGGAGAACACTCCAAGCCTGCGGAACATTTCAAAATAGCTGCTGGTGGTATCGGCCGTCTGTCCCGGTACGCTGGTAGTCAGAACTGCATCAATAACAGTGATATCATTCTCCTGCACGGTGAGGCGTCTGCAGGGAAGTCCCAGGTGGTCGGCAGCCTCATTCCAGCGAACATTTACTTCGCGCAGCCCGTTCTTGCGCAGCCCGAGTTTCTTCATGGCCAGCTTGCGCTCCCTGGCCGGATAGGCCTGGATAATACGCAGTTGTTCGATTTCGTGAACCCGGCGGTTGCGCTGGTTTTCGTTCAGGTCACCTTTGAATTCACGGTATTTTTTTCCTCCCCCGGGGAGGGTGAAGATAGTCGTCTCCTTTTCTTTTCCGCAGTGCAGGAGATAGATGGTCTCCAGGGCTTTTTCATTACCTGGGGAATACTGTTCAAGGCGCAGCCGCTTGCCGACGCTGTCAATCGATAAAACCTGGCGGACGCTCAGGGCCTTTCCCGATGTGCTTCCCGGGAGGCCACTGGTGACCTGCTCGATCCTGATGGCCTCGATTTTCTTTGAGACAGGTTGCGTGTTGCCTTCCGCCGGGAGCGAAGCGAGCAGGGCCGGAAGCAGGAGGCTGAGGGTTGTCTTCAGTACCTTATGGAGTGGCATTTTCACAGGTGACCAGGTTCTGCAGTTCGGCAGTTTCCCATTCCATCGCCCGGGCGTAATGAGGAAAGGCTTTTTCGCGTTTCTGAAAGTCAGCGGAGTGCTGGACCCAGCGTCCCCGGGCGCGGGATATAGAGAAAAGGTCGTGAAGAATTTCATGGTAGACATTGAATTCCAGGTAATAGGAAGGAACCCGGATATCATCGAGGAGCCTGTTAATCAGGATGACATTTTGCTCCTTTGGAGGAGTTTCGATCCATTTGCCCATCAACTTGCTCGTCGCCTGCCTGGACCAGCCGATTGCAGGCCGGCTGTTTTTCAGCCGCCGTTCCGGAATATACTCATCGACGACCTGATTCAGAATTTTCTCGAGATCGTAGATAGTTCCCTGCGGCTTCCGATAGTCCGGTGCCGACATCGTGGCAACCGTGAGGTGCCGGTTGGCTCCAATGTAATCGTGGATCCTGGATCGCAGTATTCTTGCATGAGTCCTGTCGATGTTGCTGAAACAGAGACGGATCACATCCTTTAGCAGCTCGGTGGGCGCTTTGCAGAAGAGCTCATGCAGCCGAAGAGTCCCACCCATGGAATGCTGGCTAAGGGAGACCAGGCTGCTTGAATTCCTGGTGAATTTGATCTCAAGATACCCACCGAAGATGATTTCCGAGTTGTAACGCCACATCAGGGCGCGGACTTTTCCCTCGGTCCTTTTCTCTTCTTTTCTTTTACCTGGCAGGGACCGGGCTGTTGCCTGCCCACTGCCAGGGGCAGATTTTACGGCCAGCGCGGTTTCTCTTTCACAGGATCTCATAAAGGAATCTTAGGGCTAATCAACGGAGACCGCAAGGAGAGCACCCGCTGCTTACTTACTGATTCGCTGGTCAAACTCGATGTCAGTTTCAATTTCGAGGAGCTGCCGCACGGCGGCGACAGGCCGGAGCACCCCGATGTTTCGAGAGACGGCCTTCCCATCATCCCCGATCTTGTAGCGGTAGGTTTGTCCGCTTGGCAGGTAGAAGCCAACCGGCGCCTTCAGGTCCTTGATTCCAAAGACGAAGTAGTGGCCTTCCTTGTGATCCTTCAACCTCCGGTGTTCCACGAACCCCCGCACCGTCCGGTTGACGGAGTCCCCATCGAAGTCGGCCTCGATAACTCTCGACCAGGAAGACAATTCTTCGGTTGCCCCGGCAGAGGAGGCTTCTTTTCCCTGTGGTGCAGGCGCGCCTGCGCAACCTGGCAGCAGGAGCGCGGTCATTGCAATTGTCGGAATAAGGGTAAGGAAAGAACGCATTCTCAATCTTGCTCCTCGGCAGGTGTGCTGGACTCGACGGCGAAGAGCCGTTCGAGTGATTCTTGTACAACCGGATCAAGAGCTTCCTGTCTGCAGTAAGCCGAGATGGCACCGCCGACAAGCAATCTCCCATCCGCTCCGAATTTCTCCATCCGTTTATCCAACCATTCTTCCATTTCCCCGGCCGACTTTCCAGAAGTGAGTTGAGAGACTAGCTCCGGCAGCAGGGAGCCTGTAAAGTCCTGTTTGCTTTCCATGGGTACGAGATCGGAGATCTCCATGGCGAGGGCCGGGAGCTCGAAGCCGATCCGCCTGAGCATTTCCCCCTGGAAGTCAGAGGCGAGCTTTACGGCGACCTCGTCCGTTTCGATTTTCTGATTGTTGAGATCCTCAATGGGAGCCTCCTGGCCCAGGGCGGGGGAGGGGACCTCTGCATAGATCTTGTGTTTCGGTTCGGTACCGCTTGGTCTTGCGAGGACACGGGCTCCGTCGCTCAGCTTGAATTCAAGGATGTTGCGGGCCATGCGGTCTGTGTCAGAGAGAAGCCGGCCACCAGGGCCTTGCTCGTCTGAATAATCGAATACGGCCTCGACTCTCCGGCCTCCAATCAGCTCCGGCGGATCCTGCCGGAGCTGATCCTGTGCGGACCGGATATTGAGGTGTCCTTGCGCGCCGAGCATGACGGTTGAGATGGTGTGGGTCGCGGCATAGCCGATTTCGAGATAGATTCCGTCCAGGTAAGAGCTGATGGATTCTCCCTTTTCCTTGAGCCTGGCAGCCAGCTCAGCCAGCAGCAGCGAGGCGCCTGCGGCATCCTTATCACGTACCGATCCCGTGACGAGGTAGCCGTGAGATTCCTCTGTTCCCAGCAGGAAACCTTCAGGAGAAGCGTGAAAAGTACCCTGGTAGTTTCCGGATTCATCAATCGACTTGAGAACGGCGGCAATATATTTGAAGCCCGTGGGGAGGTGGTCTACGCATCTCGCTCCCCTGCTGCGGACGAGCCGCCCCAGGAGGGAGCTTGTGACGGTTGTTGTGATGCAATAGAGCTCTTCGCGGCCCTCAACCGGGCTGTTATCCAGGAGGTAGGCTGCAAGCAGGAGCCCGATCTGGTTCCCGTCAAGGAAGACCCAGTCCCGCCCGCTTCCGGGCACGGTCATCCCGAGGCGGTCAGCATCGGGGTCGGTTGCCAGTGCAAGATCGAATCCGCCTTCTCTGGCAAACCGGGTAACGAGGTTCATTGATTCGGGAACTTCGGGATTGGCGCAGTGAAAGGGGATGGTTGGAAAGGTTCCATCCGGGCTCTTCTGCAGAGGCAGGCACTGGATCTCGAAGCCGGCTTTTTGCAGGGTTTGCTCCACAGAGGTTCTTCCCGTTCCGTGCAGGGGAGTGAAGGCGACCTTTGCGCAACGAGCTTTGGGATGCAGGGTAGAGTCCAGGTTGACCTGGATGTAACGGGTATGAATTTCAGGGGGGATCGAGTTGATCATCCCCGATCCGACGGCTTCATCCCAGGGCATCTCCCGGACCTCCCCGGCACCATCAACGCAGTCAGCCAGCTCCTGGTCCTGGGGTGCAACGGCCTGCGCACCTTCGCCATTGTAGATCTTGGCCCCGTTGTCATCGGGGTGATTGTGGGAGGCACTGATATTGAGTCCGCCTGAAGCTCCAAGTTCCCTTATGGAGAAGGAGAGTTCAGGGGTGGTGACGTAGCCGTTTTTCGCGATGTCGGCGAGCCAGACCTTGATTCCGTTGGCGGCATAGATGCCTGCAGCAATCCTGGCGAAATCTTCTGAGAGCATACCCAGCAGGGGGTTCGGCAGTTCTGGATTGTAGATTTTCCGGAGATCATGAAAGCTGCGTACGTCATAGGCGATGACTACTGTGGGTGAGGTGTCGCCGGTGGTTCCCAGGAGGAAATCACAGTGTCCCTTGATCGATGTGCCGAGAGTGAAGGGATTGAAACGGTTGGTCCCGAAGCCGACTGGGCCGCGGCGGCCACTTGTTCCAAAGGGGATCTTCTGGAAGAAAGCGTCAAAGAGCTGGTCCTGCCTCCCCGTTTCCTGGAGGTGGTTCAGCTGCGGCCTGGCACCGGTAAATTGATCATCAAAAAGCCAGCGTTCCAGGTCGTACAGCGCCCGCTCTCTGAGTTCGGTGGGAACTGCCATGTGCTCAAAGGCGATCCTGGTTTTCTCCGACAGGTCAGTCACTGCGGTTTCTCATAACGGGTTTCCTGCCGGCAGAAGCAGCCAGGAAGCCCAGCCTCTTTTGTGAGCGGTTGGAAGATATAAACTTGTTTGATTTTACAGGATCATCTCAATTCTCTCTGCGGGGAGAAACCCACCAGGAGGACGAATTTCTTCGTCTCGCTGCACGTTCCAGGGACCTCTGCAGGTGCCTGTATGTTCTGGTAAGGTTTATGTTGCATAAATGTTTTGAGAAAAAACAGGCGGCTGAATATACTGCTGCGCAGGCAGATAGGCAAAAGCATGCAGCCAGGGGCTGAGGGGGGGAGAGAAATGACAGCTTTTTCCGTCTAGCCGTAAATTGCGGATTACTGCCCACCAGGGTGGAAGAGAGTTGGTGTCCTGCGATGTGAAACGCCAGGGAGCAAGAGGGTTGGTTGCTTCTCAGCTGGTTCCTGCGGGAAATATTGAAGTGAAAATGTCCGGTTCTTTTCAGGCAGTGCTGTTGGTAAGCCGACAGTAACTGGTTGATTCCGGAAGGTTTTTCATTGGTGAGCGGAGTGGTTTGCTCCGGGTGGATTGATCTAATTACGCCAGCAGGCAGATAAGAAGTACAGAGGATATGTTCTCGAAAGTAACAGAAAAGAATATCCAGGACCTGACGGTCAGGGAGTTGGAAGAGCTCCTTGAACGTAAGAAGGGTAATGAAACGATAGCGGAGCTTATCAAGCAGCGTGATCATTTACGCCTGGAGCTGCGGCGGGTCGAAGACCAGATAGAACTGATCGAGCGGCCTGGAACCCCCGGCGGCATGGCTGAGCGGCCGACTGCGGAGCGGCAGGACGCTTCCTACAGGGAATCCTATGCTCCTGGAACGGAACCCGCAGCCGATTCTCCGGCGGGCCACAGTTTCCTCGCAGGCAAACGGAAGAATAATCTGAAGGACTATATCGCCCAGGTTCTTCTCCAGGCACGGGGGCCGCTCTCTGCTTCAGAGATCCAGCGGGAGCTGCCGGAGGTCGGATACGCATCGAGTTCCACCAACCCCCGGTCGTTTTACAACACAGTTTTCCAGGCTCTTCAGCGTTACGATATTTTCGTCAAGGAAAAGAAGAAGTACCGCCTCAGCTCGGAAGCCTTCAGGGAAGATGGAGTCCGTGAGATTCTCCCGAAGAAGAAGACCAGGCTGAAGGACTATATTACCGATGTGCTCGACAAGTCCAGGTCGCCCCTGAAGGTCTCGGAAATCGCCAGCCGTGTGGTTATCGCAGGCTATGACACCGACCTCGAGATGGAGGAGTTGAGCCAGCGGGTGGCTGGTACCCTGAAGAAATATCTCAACAAGGATTTTGACTGGGATAGCCAGCGCTATCGACTGGCTGGGCGTAGCTGAAAGCTCGTGTTTATGAGAATGATCCAGGTCAGTCCTATTGTAGAATAGGCCGGCTCAGGAGTTCGCCCTGTCTCTGAAATACGATTTGACAAGGCGGGTGCCATAAGTTAATTAAACCGACCTCGAAACTTATGGGGATGTAGCTCAATTTGGTTAGAGCACCGGACTGTCGATCCGGAGGTTGCGAGTTCGAGTCTCGTC
>JAYGDV010000217.1:0-19192 GCA_046582735.1 Planctomycetota bacterium | reverse complement strand
TCCTGGCTGAAGCTGCAGGGCGGCGCCTCTCAGCCCTGAAGCTCGCTGCTCTCGACCCGGCGGCGGAACTCCTCCACCTCCGCCTCACTCCAGGGCGCTTCCTCTTCACTTTGCACCCCATCGAAATCGAACTCGAAAGGCCAGGCCCGGAACCCCAGTTTTTCTACCCGCGCGAGGCACTCCTGCCGGCAGCCGGGCTTCGCGCAGATCAGAAGAAAACCTCCCCCGCCGGCACCGCAGGTCTTTCCTGCCAGGGCTAGTTCGCCAAGCTCCTCGAAGACCCCGCGGTGTTCGGCGCTGTCACAGCTCTCGTGGAGGTCATAGAGGCTGCGGCAGGAGGCGCCGAGTGAGTCGGCATAGCCCTGCAGGTCGCCCGACTCGAGGGCCTCGGTCATGCGGGCGGCCGCATCCCGGAGCGCGAACATAGCTTGAAGAGTCTTTGAGCCCTCCTCGTGGTAGGACCGCCGGATGTCATCGTGGATCGAGCCTGAAACATGTGCCGCACCGGTAAAAACAAGAAGAGAGCTCTCCTCAAGCTGGCGAACCGTTTCTTCGCTAGCCGCAATGGGGCGTGGAGTCATGCCGCCGCCCTGGTGGTATTCCAGCAGGTTCAGGCCTCCCCGGGCGGCCCCGTAGGAGTCCTGGCTGCCGCCGGGATATCCCAGGTCCAGGCGTTCGACCTCGTTGGCCACCGCAGCCGTATCGTCCCTCGACCTCTCAACACCCAGCAGCCGGTCAAGAGCGGCCACCACCGCCACTCCCACCGCGCCGCTTCCTCCAAGGCCGCTGCCCGGCGGCACCTCGGAGCTGGTGACCAGCAACAGGGATTGCCCCGGAGGAACCAGCTTCTTCACGAAGCCCTGCAATAATTCGAGGCGCCCGCTCCGGGGCAGGCTCTCGGAGCTCCGAGCTCGCACGCCGGCCTGCAGATCCTCCGAATAGATCAGCACCTCCCCCCCCGAATCCAGAACCTGGGCACGGGCGAAAACATGCCTGTTGACGCCGAAGTTGACCACCTTGCCCCCGTGATCAATGCAAAACGGCGGAGCATCGGTGCCGCCCCCGGCAGGATCAACCCTCACAGGCGCGCGTGCAAATGCTCTCATTGGCCGCCTCTTATTCTACCCGCCCGGCTTTCAATTGCAGGAGGGCCTTGTTGCCGGGGTGCTTTCTCAGCCCCCTGGCAACCAGGTCCTGGCCGGCCTTCTTTTCTCCGAGCAGGAGCGCGGCCCTCGCCAGCCTTTCATAGGATCCGGCATCGCCCGGCTTGAAGGTCCTGGCATAATCCGCCGCGATCGAGAGAACCTCTTCAAGATAGAAATCACGCTTGATCTCGTTCTCGTTTACCGGCGGAACAGGTTTGTCAGGGTCTTTTTTCTCTTCATCCGCGCCCCTGGGGTTGAGCTTCTTTTTCTCCGCCTCGTAGCGTGCCCTTTGCAGGGGGATCTTCTTGCGGTCACGCAATTTCTGGTAGCGAACGATATCTTCCTCGATCCGGTTGAATTCCTCAACCCCTCCCCGGCGCCGCTGGGATTTCTCCTGCAGGCTGTTGATCGTCGCCTGCTCCGCCAGGCCGAGGTCTGTGTATTTCGCTTTTGGAACGGTGTCAAACTCGATCGCATAATCAAGCTCCGCCTCTCCATCGAGATAGCTGGAAACCGCCGGCAGCTCAATATCCGGAATGACCCCCTTGTTCTGGGTGCTGTCTCCCGAGGGGCGGTAGAACTGGGAAATGGTAATCTTGAGAGCCCCCAGCTTCCCGGCCTGCCCGGAACGATTGCGGCCGAGGTCCATGAGTTGCTGAACGGTTCCCTTGCCGTGGGTGCTACGGTCACCGACAACAACGGCACGTCCGTAATCCTGCAGGGCGCCGGCGAAGATCTCGCTGGCGCTGGCGCTGAACTTGCTTGTAAGGACAACCAGGGGGCCCGCCCAGGCAACGCCGTTGTCCTTGTCAGAGCGGGTATCAACCCGGCCACGGAGCTTCTTGATCTGCACCACCGGGCCCGTGTCAATGAAGAGCCCCGTCAGGGAGATGGCCTCAGAGAGGGCCCCGCCGCCATTGATCCGCAGGTCAACCACCACGGCATCGACGCCCTTGCCCTTTTTGAATGCCTTGAGAATACGGGCCACATCGCGGGTGGTACTCTTGAAGTCCTTTACGCCGCGGCCGGCCGCGGCCATGTCCATATAGAAGCTCGGCAGGACAATCACTCCCACCCTGACGGGCTGCCCTCCCTTGCCCTGCGTGACCTCGAGCACCTCTCCATGCGCCTCGCGGTCGGAGAGCACCACCTTTGCGCGTATGATCGACAGGGTCTCTTCCTGGTTCGCATCTGCATGCCTGATCTTCATCCGCACCTTGGTGCCCTTCTTGCCCCGGATGAGCTTGACAACATTCGAGAGCTTCATGTGGAGGAGATCCACGAACTCCGGCGAGTCCCCCTGGGCCACGGCAAGGATCTTGTCCTGAAGCTTCAGGCTCCCCTCGCGGGCGGCAGCTCCGCCGGGAATAATCTGGCTGACCACCGTATATCCATCAATCGACTGCAGGGCGGCGCCAATTCCCTCGAGCTCCAGGCGCATGCTGATCTGGAAATTTTCGAGCGTATCAGGCGACATGTAGGTCGTGTGCGGGTCGTAGGTCATCGTGGCGGAGGTAAGGAAGATCTGCAGGAGCTCCATCCCATCGGTGCGCTGCATCCTGTTGGAAAAGTTCGCGTACAGCTTCGCCACCTCCGTACGGGCCTCTTCCTCGGTTTTACCATCCGCCAGCTTTTCAAGCAGGAGCGCCTTCACCCGCTTGCGCCACAATTCAGTAGCCCCCTTCCCTCCTTCGGCATACGGCGCCTCGGAACGGTCGGACACGAAGAACTCATCGACGGAGAAATCGTGCTCTTGTGAGGCCAGCTTCTTTGCACGGGTCGTACACTCCTCGACCCGCTGCAGAAAAATGCCGCCCACCTCGAAGGCGAAATCCAGTGAGCCTGACTTGAGAAAGTTATCGATCTTGAGGCGATCCTTGCGAAAACCCTCGACATCGGATGCTGAGAAGTACATCCGCTGTGGATCGAGGGCCTTGAGAAAGGAGTCAAACATGCGGCCTGAGCGGATGTCATTCAACTTCCACCGGCGGACATGAACCTGTTCAAGGTAGAGCGCGACATGCTTGGTAATCACCTTGTCCCGGACCGTCGGAATGCCCAGCTGTGCACACAGGGAGGCGGGAACAAGCGCGAGAACAAAAACCCACAGCAGGAGCCACCTCCCGCGGGAACTGGCAGGAACGCAAACATCGCTTTCGAACGCGGATTTCATCTGGAACACCTGTTTGTCTGCCGATTTGTCGTACCGGAAAAGCCTCCCGGCCACCTGCGGTATTATAGTCCAGGAGATGCGGGATGCAGATCCTCATTGCACTTTACGCAGACGAATTTCCCCCGACATCCGGGCCGCAAATCCGGCGCCCTGGCTATATTCTCAAGCGAGAATGTCCCGAATCACATGGCCGTGAACATCCGTAAGCCGGCGGTCAATTCCGTTGTGGCGAACGGTCAGTTTCTCATGGTTGATACCCAGGAGATGCAGAATCGTCGCGTGGATGTCATAAACCTGCGTCGGGTTGGCGCGGTCGAGGGGCTTGTAGCCCCATTGGTCACTGGGTCCGTAACTCACGCCGCCCTTGATCCCCCCGCCGCAGAGCCAGTTGCTGAAAACATACGGGTTGTGGTCGCGCCCCTTGCTCCCCTGGGTGCTCGGCATACGCCCGAACTCCGTGGTCCAGAGAATGATCGTATCGTCGAGGAGGCCACGGCGGCGCAGGTCCTTGATCAAGGCCGCTGCACCGGTAGCCATGCCCAGCGACAGCGGAGGATGGTCCCTGGGGATATCTTCGTGGCTGTCCCAGTTGCGGCGAGGAAAGCTGTTGTCGTTGCCGGACCAGATCTGGACAAAACGAACGCCGCGCTCGAGGAGGCGGCGCGCCACCAGGCATTTGCGCCCGAAATATTCGATCTCTTCATCCACATTGATCTCAGCCGGGTATTTCTTCCGCGCCTTATGCAGGCCGTAAAGCTCGAGAACCTCCTTCGGTTCCTTCGAGATGTCGAGCGCCTCCGGGGCGCTCAGCTGCATCCTGGCCGCCAGCTCATAGGAGCGAATCCGTGAATCCAGGCGCGAATCTCCAGGGCGGCGGCCCTGGTAGGCGCGGTTCAGCCTGTTGATCAACTCGAGGCCCGCCCGGTTCCCGGCACCGGAAATGAAACCCGCCTTCGCCGCGATGTCATTGATCGGATTTTCCCGCTGGGGAAAGATCTCTGTGCCCTGGGTGTCCGCCGGCAAAAAAGCGGCGCCCCAGTTCTTGGGACCATTGGAGCCGTAACCACGATGGTCGGGAAGTACGACAAAAGAGGGCAGGTCCTCGTTGATCGCCCCCAGGGCGTAGCTGACCCAGGAACCCATCCCGGGAAAACCCGGACGCTGGAAGCCGGTTGCCTGCAGGTAGGTTGCCTGGCTGTGTACCCCTGTTTTTCCAACCAGGTTGTGGATGAACGCCATCTCGTCAACCACCTCTCCCAGCGGCGCGACGATGTCGCTGAGGCGCTTGCCGCAGCGGCCGTAACGCTTGAACTCAAAAGGCGATTTCATCCAGGGGCCCAGGCCGTCCTGGAAGGCTTCCACGTGTTCGCCGAAATCCGACTTCTTTCCGTGGTGCTTGATCAGCGCGGGCTTGTAATCGAACATATCGAGATGGCTCGCCGCCCCCGACATGAAGAGCTGAACCACCCGCTTGGCCTTCGGCGCGTGATGCAGGCCTCCGTGGGAGCCGGGCTGCACTCCCTCGGCCGCCGCCGCTTCGCCGCCCAGCAGGGCGGCAAGGGCGATCCCGCCCAGGCCCCCCCCTGATTCCCAGAGAAAATTCCGGCGGTCCAGCAGGGGCCCGGCTTCAGCGGGCTTGTGTGGAAAGGCGGATCTTGTACTCATTCGAATTTTCTCAATCAAGATAGGTGAATTCACTCAGGTTGAAAAGAACGCGGCACAGGTTGGCAAGCCCGTGGCTGGCGGCATAAGCCGAGAGGGCCTTTACCTCCGCCTCGGCGGCCTTCCGGCCCGTCACGAGGCTAACACCCAGCCGGACCTGTTCTTCGACCGACTTCGCCTCCCCCTTCAGCCGGCTGGCGAAATGCCCGGCCATGACGAGGGTGAACTTGCTGTTGAGCAACGAAAGCGCCTGCAGCGCAGTGAGTGCTTCGCCCCTCTTGGGGGTGCTCTGCGATGAATCCGCACAGTTGAACGTCGTCATAAAGGGGTCCGGCTGCGAGCGCACTATAAAACGGTAGATCGAGCGCCGATGGGAGGCCGCATCTTCCGGGTCGAACTTGTGATATTCGTAGTGCGGGGAGTGGGCCGTCTTCTCCAGCTTGAAGAGGTAAAAGCCCGGGCCGTACATATCACCCTTGAGCTTGCCACTGGCCAGGAGCATTGCATCCCGGATTTCTTCGGCCTCGAGACGGCGACGGTTCATGCGCCAGAGCAGCTGGTTGCCCGAGTCAACACGGTTGCTCTCGTTGTTCCACTGCGAGGACTGCCGGTAGGTGGCGCTGGTAACCAGGAGACGATGAAGCGCCTTGAAAGACTGCCCTCCATCACGAAACTCACAGGCCAGCCAGTCCAGCAGCAGGGGATGGGTGGGAAGGTCGCCCATGCGGCCGAAATCATTCGGAGAATCGACAATACCTGCGCCGAAATGCCAGAGCCAGGCGCGGTTGACGATCGAGCGCCAGGTCAAGGGGTTGTCCTTGCTGGTGATCCACTTCGCCAGGGTTGAGCGCCGCGCCCCCTCCGGGTGCCCCTCCGGAAGATCCATCTCCAGGGCTGAGTCGGCGGTAAAAGGCAGAATGCCCGGCTTGACCTTTTCGCGCGGCTCGAGAATTTCGCCGCGGTGAAGCACATGGATCGCACGTGGCTTGCCCATCGTCGGCTTGAAATTCCCCTCGGCCTTGAAGTGCGTGGCCGCCGCGTAAACCATGCCCGCCTTTTTCAGCTGCCCCAGTTTAGCGGAGAGCTCTTTCTCTGTGGCCAGGAGGTTTTTCTCCCCGGCAAGCCACTCGGGAGACTTGATCCGGGTCATCAGGGCTGTGCGCTTCTTCTTTGCCGCCGCCAGGGCGGCTGTGGCCTCCTGGTTCCCGGCCCTCGGCCAGCTCCCGTCAACCAGGTTTTGGCGCGCCCAGCGAACGGGCGCCTGGATCGAGTCAAGAGAGAGAACCTTCGCACCCTCAGCAATGTTCTTCCCGGCCTTGTCAAACACCTCGAGCTCACCAAGGGCAAGAATGTAATCCTTGCTCCGCAGGGCCAGCTTAACCGCCCGGACACGCACAAAGCGGGCCATCGCCCCCTTCGCGGCAACCGAGTATTCCCCGAGGCCGGGGTTGGGATAATCCGCCGCGCCTTCATCCGCCAGTACCGCCGGAGCCGGGAAGGCCTTGTGCTTTGCCGATTCGATGAAAAAACGCACCGGGAAGCCGAAGCCTGCCCCGATGTTGTTGTATTCGTCATGACTGGGATGCAGAACAACGCGGGAGAGCTCAACCTCCCTCCCGAGATCCACCGCCACCCATTTCTCCTCTTCCTGCCGCTTGCTGATCTGGCTGTGGTAGCCGTAGGCCGGGCTTTTCTTCTCCAGCTTGACCTCGGAGGAATACTTTTGAATCGCCTTGTTGAGCGCCACCAGCTCCTCTCCCCCTGCTGCAGCAACACCATCCCGGAGTTTTTTCAGCGCCCCTCGAACTTTAGAAAGTTCCGAATCGAGCTTTTTGCGCTCGCGGGCGGTTCCCGGGTTGCGGTCGTAGGGGCGTTCGGCCCGGTCCACCGCCGCGAAAACATCCTGGAGACTGTAGTAGTGCTGCTGGGTGAAGGGATCGAACTTATGGTCGTGGCAGCGGGCGCATTGGATGGTCAGGCTTGTGAACGTATTGATGGTGTTCGTTACCATCTCGTCGCGGTCTATATACCGGGCCACCTTCCCATCGATCTTCGACTCGGAAACCTCAACGTGACCGATGAAGTCCCACGGCCCGGCAGCAATGAACCCGAGACCGAGAACCCCCTCGGGGTCGCCCGGGAAAAGAACATCGCCGGCGAGCTGCTCCTCGACAAAACGTGAGTACTTCTTGTCGTCGTTAAAGGCGCGAATCACGTAATCCCTGTAGGGCCAGGCATTCTTCCGCAGCTTGTCCTTGTCATAGCCGCAGGTGTCGGCGTACTTGACGACATCGAGCCAGTGACGCGCCCAGCGCTCACCGTAATGCTTTGAGCCGAGCAGGCGGTCAACCAGCTCATCGTAGGCCCGGGGTGATTTGTCGGAGAGAAACCGGTCGATCTCCTCGGGTGCTGGAGGAAGCCCGGTGAGGTCGAAAGAAAGCCTGCGGATAAGGGTCAGGCGGTCAGCCTCCGGCGCCGGCCGCAGCCCCTTTGCCTCGAGACGGGCGCGGATAAAGGCATCAACAGGGTTGCGGATCCCGGCGGAGGCGGCGCCCTTGACGCCCGGCACCGCGGGGCGCTCAAGCGGCTTGAACGACCACCATTCAAAATCGCCGGCGCTTTTTCCGCCGAGCACGAGGCCCTCCGGCCAGGGCGCGCCTGCCTTGATCCACTTCCTCAAGACCTCCACCTCGGCGGCCGCAAGCGGCTCTCGGTTCTTCGGCATGCCGGCCTTGCCATCCTTTGCCGTAACCAGCGCGATGAGGCGGCTGGCGGCCGGGTCGCCAGGGACAAACGAAGGCCCCTTACGACCGCCCTTCAGCAGGGCGGCGCGAGAGGCCATCGACAACTTTCCCTTGCGTTTGCTGTCGCTATGGCAGCCCAGGCAGCTGCGCTCGAAGATCGGGGCAACCTTGCTCCTGAAAAGGCCCTCGGCTGCCCGGAGCTCCGGCAGGACAGCCGTCAGCAGCAGAGCAGTTGTTAAAATGAACCTGTTCGTGTTGCGCATATTCAGCCCTGGAAGCGATTGGCTCGCCCTGCCACCGCAGGGCGACATGAAGCGATAGAACCATTATCCCGAAGCCTGCTGGTCATTCAAGGAATAGACCCCGGCGAGACCGGGAACCCCGAGCAACCCCCCTTGCCTGCCCGGGTTTTGGTTTGCATGATCGGACCCGGGCGTAGACGATCAAGGCCTGCAAAGAACCAAGGAAGCCCACTGGTGGAGGACGCCATGACCCGTAGATTTTCCAGAAGATCATTCCTTAAGGGCGGCTCTCTTGCCGCAGGCTCAACCCTTTGCGGCGGCTTCAGCATCCTTGAGGGAGGCGAGCCTCCCAGTGAAAAAATCAATGTCGGCATCATCGGTGCCGGAGGCAAGGGTGCCTCCGACCTCGCCGGGGTCAGCGGCGAGAACATTGCCGCCCTCTGCGACGTAGACAGCCGGCGGGCCGCTGGCGCCCTCAATCGCTATCCGAAGGCGGCTCGCCATACCGACTACCGCAAGATGCTGGAAAAAGAGAAGGGGCTCGACGCGGTCACCGTCTCGACCCCTGACCATCACCACGCCCCAGCGGCGCTGATGGCGATGGCGATGGGAAAACATGTTTACTGCCAGAAGCCCCTGACTCACTCGGTCTCCGAGGCGCGGCTCATGCGGGCCGCCGCGAAGAAGTATAAGGTGGCGACCCAGATGGGGAACCAGGGGCATAGCGAAGACGGCTCCCGGCGCATGGTCGAGCTGATCCGGGCCGGCACCCTGGGCACTGTGAGCGAAGTCCATGTCTGGTCGGACCGGCCCATCTGGCCGCAGGGAGTCAAGCGGCCGGCCAAGGCCCAGCCGGTTCCTGCGGGGCTTGACTGGGACCTCTGGCTCGGCCCCGCCCCGGCGCGGCCCTACCACTCCGCCTACGTCCCCTTCAAATGGCGCGGCTGGTGGGACTTCGGAACGGGAGCCTTAGGGGATATGGCCTGCCACAATTGGGATATCGCCTACTGGGCTCTCGAGCTGGGGCGGCCTGAGACCATCGAGGCGACCTCCTCTCCCCTCTTTAAGGAATCCGGCCCGGCCTGGAGCGTCATCCGCTACCGCTTTCCCGCCATCGCCGGCCGGCCCGCCGTCCACCTGACCTGGTACGATGGCCCCAGGCGCCCACCGGCAGAGCTCTTCGAGGGAGAAAAGGTCTCGGGCAACGGCTCCATCATTGTCGGCGACAAGGGCAAGCTCTACATTCCCCACTACTGGGGCGATGGCACGTTGCTGCCGAAGAAGGACTTCGCCGGCTTCAAGGCACCTGAGGTGTCCCTGCCGCGCTCTCCCGGCCACTACAAGGAATGGATCGGGGCCTGCAAGGGCGGCCCTGCGGCCCTGTCGAACTTCGACTACTCCGCCCAGCTCACCGAGGCCGTCCTCCTGGGGAACCTCGCAGTCCGCCTCGGCGGCAAGGTCAACTGGGATGCGAAGAACATGAAGGTGACCGGGAGACCGGAGGCGGATCCGCTTATCAAGCGCGCCTACAGGCCCGGCTATATGGACTAGGCAGCCGGCCGCTTCGTCTTTCAACCTCGGCTATATTGCTGCTAAGATGGCTCCTTCGGTCAGGGCTGTCCCGGCCGGTAACTTCCACTTGCGAGGAACCTATGCGCTTCCTGCTTTTCATCCCGGTCCTGCTCCTCGCCGCCATCGACACACAGGCCGAAGAGGTGAGCTCCGCAAGGGCTCGGAAATACGCCAAGACCATGCAGGCCCTCATCCGGGCCAAAAGCGAAGAAGAGCTCACGAAGTTCATCGACCGCATGGGCGAACTCGACCACCCGCGCTCGGTCATCCTTATTCCGCCGGCCGTCACCCTTTTGCCATCGAAGGCAAACTACGAGCGGGCCATGGAGGTGATCAGCCTCCTGGAGAACCCCGAGGCCATCGAGGCGCTCATCAAGAACTTCAAGAAGGCCCGCAGCCTCGATGACAAGACCCTGCTGCTGGACTCCTTCGGTTACCGCGACGACAAAGCCACCGCCGAGGTGGTCCTCGACACCTTTGAGAACAAGCTCCTGCGGATCCAGCTCGCCGGGCTGCGTGCCGCCGGGCGGCGAAGACTCAAGGACGCGGTAGACCCGCTGATCGCCCTGGTCGACGCCCGCGCAAAAGACCGCGACCTCCCCTGGCTTGAGAGCCGCCGGGCGCTGCTGAACATCACCGGGCAGGATTTCGAGGAAGCCGCAGACTGGAAAAAATGGTGGGCCGTGGCCCGCGACTCTTTTGATCCGGACGCCGAGCCCGAAGAAGACGCCCAGACCGTTGTCGTCAGGAAGGCCACCGACTCTGTAGAGTTCTTCGGTGCTGAGATCTTCAGCCGCAACCTGGTCTTCGTCATTGATGTCTCCGGCAGCATGGCCATGTTTGACCAGGGCGAGATGAAGCGGAGGGATGCGGAGAAGGCTCGAATCCGGCTCGACCGCGCCCGCAAACAACTGCTGGGGGCGATCGAGAGCCTGCCGAAGACCGCGCGTTTCAACATCATCGTCTACTCGAACAAGGTGAACGCCTGGCAGAAAGGGCTGAGGCCCGCCAGCAAGAGTACCATCAAGAGCGCCGGGCGATTTGTGAAAGAGTTCCTCGCCCGCGGCGCGACCTATACAGGCGATGCGCTGAAGCGCGCCTTCGAGGATGCTGAGGCCGACACGATCGTCCTGCTTTCCGATGGCGCCCCGACCAGTCCCGACTTTCCATCCGACTTCCTCATCGGCCAGATTCTCAAAGACATCGCCAACCGGAACGCCGCGCGAAAAATGCGCATCAACACCTTTGGATTTGAAGGAACCGGTCTCTGGCCGGACAAGATTCCCGGGCAGCCCAGCGGTCCGCGAGCCACGCCGACCGTCAACGATGTCGCAACCTTTACCGGCTTCATGAAACAGCTGGCCGAAGAAAACCACGGCACCTTCCGGCCCATTAAATAAGCCCCCCCCCGGTGATCGCGTGCAGGTTCTGAATAGTGAATTGCTGAAAAAAGGGTGCCGCATTCTTGCGGCAGCTGATCCCGCCCTCGGCCTCTGGATCGAGACCATCGGCCCCTTGTCCTTCCGGCCAAGACCAGAACGCTTCCACTCCCTCTGCCGCGCCATCATCGGCCAGCAGCTTTCCAACGCCGCGGCACGAACCATCCACCGGCGATTCCTCTCGCTCTTTGCCCCGGCCCGCCGTCCCACCCCCGCCCGCCTGCTCAAGCTCGAGCCCCGGCGCCTTCAAGGCTGCGGCCTGTCAGAAAAAAAAGCCCTCTACCTGCGGGAGCTTGCCGCCGCCTTCGATGGCGGGCACCTGCGGCATCGCAGGCTCTCAAAAATGAGTGACGAAGAGATCATCGAGCTGCTCATCCCCCTGCCCGGCATAGGGCGGTGGACTGCCGAGATGTTCCTGATCTTCTGCCTGGGCCGTCCCGACATTTTCAGCATCGGCGATCTCGCCCTTCGCGCCGGGGTCGCAAGAGTTGCCGGCCGGGAAATGAAAGATCGCGAGCTATTGGAGCACGCCGCGGCCTGGGCCCCCTGGCGGAGCATTGCCTCACTCTACCTGTGGAAGATCGCTCACTGGAAAGACACCCCGGCAGCCTGAGGCCATTGCGAAGGTGGCGCGGTTTCATCGGGCGTTCTTTCTGCCGTTGATGTTAGTGTTTGCTCCGGAGACAAGGCATGAAGCAGCTTCTGCATCTCATTCCGGCACTCGTACTCCTCCAGGTCGCCTGCCTGTTGGTTGTCTGCATTGCCAGCCGGGTCAAGCGCCGGCGCCAGCCGCGTGCGCTGATTTTCTTCACCCTGGCCCTCTTCCTGCTGACCTGGCCGCCCCTCAGCTGGGTCGCCACCGGCACCCTGGAGTGGTGGTATACGGGCAAGCCTCTCCCCCAGGGCGATGCCGATGCGATCGTTATCCTGTCCGGCGCCGCAGAGCCACCAGGGCCCTACCGCCCGGTCGCCCACCTCGGGCGCGACACCTACTCACGGTGCCGCCACGGAGCCTGGCTCTATAAAAACTGGCGTGCCGTCCCGGTTGTCGTCTGTGGAGGGCTCCCCAGCTCTGCCCCCGGCGCCAGGACCCTCGCGGCCTATATGAAAGACTTCCTGGAATCAGAAGGCGTTCCCCCGGCGAGCATTGTCGAGGAGGGGCGCTCTGCGACCACCTACGAGAACGCCTTGTTCGGGGCCGAGCTGCTGGGGCAGCGCCAGCTTGGAAAGATAGTCCTTGTAACCGACGGCTGGCACATGCCGCGGGCTGCGGCCTCCTTCCGCGCGCGGGGACTGGAGGTCATCGCTGCCCCCTCCTCCCTGAGAAGCGCGCGCTTTGAGGGGCCACTGGCCGGATGGCTTCCCAGCCACCATGCACTGGTACAGAACGAACGTGTTCTGCACGAATGGCTGGGCCTGGCCTGGTACAGCGTGAGCGGGCGCCTGAGCTCTACTGCCCCTTGACCCGGAAGCTTTCTCTGCACTATCGTGGGTGGACTATGAAAAACGCACCACACCCCACCACGCGTCCCGGCCTTGTTCTGCCTGCAATCCTTCTGTTTGCCATCGCCGGCTGTGCCGAGGTGGAGTTCCGGATCGGAACCCCCTCCTCCCTTCGCGGCGGCTCGGCAGTAAGCGAAAGCATGGGGAAAATTATCCGCCTTGATCCACGCTTTGATGAGATCGTGCCGAAGGGTGCTGCTATTGAAAAGCTCGCCGAGGGATTTGCCTGGAGCGAGGGGCCCGTCTGGCTGCCAAAAGAAAAAGCCGTGCTGTTCTCCGACATCCCCAATAACCGCATCATGCGGTGGAAAGACAGCGAAGGCCTCAGCGTCTACCTGCGGCCCGCCGGCTACACCGGGACGGCGCCTCGCGGCGGCGAGACCGGCTCCAACGGCCTCCTGCTCGACCCTGATGGAAACCTGGTTCTCTGCCAGCACGGCGACCGCCGGGTCTCCCGCCTGAGAAAGAACTGGAGCTTCGAGCCGCTGGCTACCCATTACGATGGCAAGCGGCTCAACAGCCCCAACGATGCGGTTTATCACTCCAACGGCGACCTGTATTTCACAGACCCGCCCTACGGCCTCGAAAAACGCATGGATGACCCGGCCAAGGAGCTGCCCTTCCAGGGAGTTTACCGCCTGCCAAAGGGTGCCAGCGATCCGGTCCTCCTTACCAAAGATGTGGCCCGGCCCAACGGCATCGGCTTCTCCCCGGATGAAAAGAAGCTCTACGTGGCAAGCTCAGATCCCGACAAAGCTATCTGGATGGTCTATGACGTACAGGAAGATGGCTCCATTGCCAATGGCAAGGTCTTCTTTGATTCAACCGCCTGGTTCAAAGAAGGGCGCCCCGGGCTCCCCGATGGCCTGAAGGTCGATCAGAAAGGTAACATCTTCGCAACCGGCCCCGGAGGAGTGCTGGTCTTTGCTCCCGATGGAACCCACCTGGGAACGATCGAGACGGGCCAGAAAACGGCCAATTGCGGCTTCGGCGGGGACGGATCGGTTCTCTATATGACCGCCGATATGTTCTTCTGCAGGATCAAGCTCAACACCCGGGGGTTGGGGTTCTGATCCGGCGGCGGATCATTCGAACAGCTTCTCCCGATTCCAGGCGCCCCTGTCCACCGATGGCAGATCTTCTTCCAGGAGATAGCGCGCCCGCACCAGCTTCCGCCCCCAGGCGAGGTATTGCTCGAGGTAAAATTCAAAACCACGGTAGCGCTCCAGCAGTGACAAGCGGGGATCCTTTGCTCCGATTCTCGCGTTCTTGTCGCGCAAAAAAGGTATATAGCCTCCCTGGAGGCTCAACAGCTCCCCGGCCGCCCCAATAGATTCGTGGCGCAGGTTCCAGCTCGTAAGGCTTGCCACCGGCACGGCAACCGAGGGCATCATCAGGCAGCCTTTTTCATTATTGTCAGCCCCGAAACCGGGAACAAGAACCCGGTAGGCTGCGCCCACGCGCGGAGGCAGGATGGTAGCCCGCCTGTTGCGAATGAACTCCGGCCCTCGCTCAAGCAGGGCCGGCTGCTGAATCACGCCGGGGTAGGTGACTCCGGGAACCGGCCTCCAGCCACTTGTGGCTGCTTCCCAGCGCACCAGCGACCCCGAGGAAATAGTCGGGTAAACACTTGGTGGCGGCTCAACGCCCTTGCGCACCCAGGCATCCATGGCCCTCACCAGGGCGCGCAACAAGGGCCTGAAGTTTGTCGGGTTCGATGGGAGCTGGCCCCGTGAACGAAGCCGGGGCATGCCGTCTCCCGGGCCATGCTGCGAGCCACCGAAGGTATAGATCCGCACCTCCGGCGGCAAGGCGACATCCTTCGCCCCGGCGGTGTCGGTATGGACCAGCGAAGCGCTCCGATGCCAGTACTCCGAGGAGGACTGGGTGTGCATTACCTTCGGAACGACGCCTGCCTCCCGGGCCCGGCGAAGAATCCCATCTGTTCTGCCGCTGAGATGGTCCTTCTGCTCTCCATAGGAAAAAGGAAAGTAGTCGGTGGGAAAGAGGTGGCTCTCATGCTGGGTGCTATAGCGCGTCGGGGAAGCGAAGCGGTGGTTGAAAAATCCCAGCCCTCCCCCCGCCACATGGGGCATCACGGCATCAAACACCCTGCGCCCACTCTCATCGGCATTGAACCCATCGTAGAGAAACATCCTCAGGAGGCGGCCGCTTTGCGATGTGCCGAAGCCATAGGCGTAGCGCGCAGCGGAGCTTCCGGATTCCAGTAACAACGGGTTGGATTGCCGGTGGGAGTGCTTCAGAAAAGAAACGAGGTCACGGATCCCCGCCATGCCAAGCCCCTGGACCACCGGGTTCCTGGCCTCGTAGACCAGCTCGTAAATAATCCCCGCCTCGAAGCCGCCCTCAAGCACAAGCTCCACCTTCGGCAGGGCGCTTTTCACCCCCCGGAAAACCGGCCAGCTCTTTTCGAGCTTCCACTTTGTGCGGCTCACCACGACCCGGCGATCTTTCTCCCGGAGCCGGCGGGTAAGCACACCCTCCCTCTCCCCCCGCGCCGTAGGCTCGTAGCTCCCATGGCCGGAGTTTCCTGAAAGCGATTTCCGCAGCGTCTTCTGGCCGACCACGATCTCCGACCGCACCAGCCCCTTGATCGGCTCGCCTCCGCTGGTGG
Source organism: Planctomycetota bacterium (assembly GCA_046582735.1). Classification (GTDB taxonomy): domain Bacteria; phylum Planctomycetota; class UBA8108; order UBA8108; family UBA8108; genus UBA8108. The sequence goes on along the minus strand of JAYGDV010000217.1, from coordinate 4,077 downwards.
CGACCGGAGCATCGAGAACGAGCTTCTTTCCGTTGGGAAGAAGCTCGGCGATCCAGCCGCTGAAGACCAGGATATAGCCCTCACGCATCAGGAAATGGTCACCACCGGAAGAGATGGTCCCCAGGCAGGTCGGGTTTCCCCGGTTATTCACATCATAGAAAATCGCGCCGCAGGCTTTCGAGAGATCCTCCGGCGCGAGAATTTCAACATCTGCGGCAAACTCAACCCGGCCGGCCTTGTTCTTTGGCGCCAGGGAGAGGTCAACAACCCTGCTGTTTGCCGGCGCCCCGGGGTCAACCTCGAACCAGGCCTTCGCGCGCAATCTTTCGTAGGGTCCCCTGCCCGCGAACTCCCGGCCACCGGACCAGGGCTCGCGCTTGCTGATCTCCATTCGCTTCAGCTCGGCTGTCACCCTCAGCGGCAGAAGAAGAAAAAGCGCGGCAAGCAACAGGGCGGCTCTCCGGCCTGGCCGCTGGGTTTTCATTTCTTCCCTGCCTTCTTATTCGGGCCCTTCGGTGCCGGAGCTCCCGTGCGTTTTCGCCACTCCTGGTAGGCCCTCTTCAGCGATTCGACTTTCTGCGGATACTGCCCGGAGAGATCGTTGGTCTCGGTGCGATCTTTTTCAATGTCATAGAGGGCCCATCGTTTCTCGGTCTTTTCCCAGACGAGCTTCCAGGAGCCCTGCCGCGCAGCATGGCTGCCCCCCCAGTACCAGCAAAGAACATCGTGCCCCTTGCGGCTACCCCCCTTGAGAACCGGCAGGAGGCTGAGGCCCTCCAGCTTGATGATCTCCTTGCCTTTGTATTTTTCCGGATAGCCTGCCCCCGCGATCTCGGCAAAGGTCGGCAGGAAGTCGATAATGTGCCCGACCTCCGCCGTAACCGCCCCGGCCTTCACCTTGCCGGGCCACCGGGCAATGAGGGGCGTGGAGATGCCCCCTTCCTGGGTCCAGGCCTTGTAGCGGCGGAAGGGCGTGTTCTGGGCCCAGGCCCAGGCGGGGCCGCAGGCGGTGTAGTTTTCTTTCGGCCCGGGCTGAACGGACGGCTTGTCATCGGGGAACTGCTCACTGCAGCCGCCATTGTCGGAGAGAAAGAGCACCAGCGTGTCATCGGCGACTCCCGAATCATCAAGCGCCTTCAGAATCCGGCCAATACCCTGGTCCATCGAATCGACCATGGCCGAGTAAACTGCCATGCGGAGTGCCTGCCACTCCTTGTTCTTTTCTTTTTCCCAGGGGCCAACCCGCGTCTCGCGCCCGGGCCGTTTCCATTTCGGATCCACCAACCCCATCCTGACCATGCGCTCATAGCGCTCATCCCTGAGCTTCTCCCAGCCACCGAGATAGCGCTCCTTGTAGCGGGCAATGTCTTCGGGTTTTGCGTGAAGAGGATAATGTGGCGCCGTGTAGCACACATGGACGAGAAATGGCTCCTCGCCCCGGGCGAAGTCGCGAATCGCCTCGACTGCATGATCGGTGATGGCATCGGTCATATAGAAGTCTTCCGGAAAGCTCTTCACATATTTCAGCCCATCCCCGAAAACCCGCACCCTCGCCCCTTTGAATAATGGATCGCGCTGGGCGGGGTTGAAGAAATTGCAGCAGCCGTCGAGGAGGCCCCAGTAGCGCTCAAATCCCCGCTCCACGGGATGCTGGTCTTTGCCGCGGCCGAGATGCCACTTGCCGCTGAGCGCGCAGCGATAGCCGGCCTCCCCCAACACCTCGCCGATGGTCACCATGCTCCTGTTGAGCCCTGCACGAAAACGAGGATGGAGGCCGGTCAGGATGGAGGCCCTGGTCGTATTGCACTTGGCGCAATTGTAAAACTGCGTGAAACGCATCCCTTCCTTCGCCATGCGGTCCAGGTTCGGGGTACGGATCTCCCCGCCATAGCAACCAATGTCGGAATAGCCCATGTCGTCGCAGAGAATAAGGACGATATTGGTTCTTGCCGCCAGGGGCGGGCAAGCCAGGAGGACGAGAAGCGCAAAGCAGAACCGGAGAGCCTGGAGGGTGGCGTTTAAATTGTTCATGGCCGCTCATACTACCATCGGGTCGGTCCGCTACAAGCCGCTCTCCGTGGCCCTGAGAGATGTCGATGAATTCTACCCCTTATTTGACAGCCCAAAAAAGAACGTCTACACTCGATGAATATACGGGCCCGTGAAGCGCTGCGTACCAAGCCTCGCCCCGTGACTATCGCCGGGTCACAACTCGAGGTGGTTTATCTTCGTCCAAGAGGGAACTTAATCGCATGTATGATTTTTCGAAACCGGGCCATAGAGCCCTTTCGCTTGCCGTCTTTCTCGCCGTTTTAACCGGGCAATGTGCCGAGCCCCTCAGCGCCTGCAGCTGCGCCGGGCCGCCGCCACCGCCACTGGAGGCGCTTGCCCAGTCTGATCATGTTTTCCATGGAACCGTCGTTTCGATTGACACCACCGACCCGGCCACCCACTTCGTCCGATTCGAAACCCATGCCGTCTGGAAGGGTGCCGCAGAAGAGGAACTGGAGGTAAGAACCGCCAGCTCCAGCGCCGCCTGCGGTGTCATGTTCACCCTCGGTCTTGACTATGTCGTTTATGCTTACGACACGGCCCAGGCGGATGTCATCACCACGAACTCCTGCTGGCGCACTCGCGCCTACAGCGATGGAGAGGCTGCCGCCCTGGGCGAGCCGCTCGAGACCTTCCCCGAAGAGGGCGCCTGTGAGCCGACCTTTCGGCGCGCGGACTTCAACGCAGATGCATCTGTTGACATCAGCGACGGCATTGCGGAGCTGACCTTCCTCTTCATCAATGGAAGCAGCCCGGACTGCGAGGATGCGGCCGACTCGAACGATGACGGAACTCTCGATATCGCCGATGCGATCTTTATTTTCCAGTACCTCTTTAACGGCGGAGTTGCCCCGCCCGCGCCTGGGGCAACAGCGTGTGGCAGAGACCTGACAAAAGATGGGCTCGGCTGCGAGAGCTACGATGGCTGCCCCGGCACCGCGGCCCCCGGTGGAGACTGCATCTCCGGTGATTGCTGCCCCCCTGGCTATTACTGTGCCAAGGCCCTTGGCGACTGCGGCGGCCCGGGTATCTGCGCGCCCATTCCGGAGATGTGCACCCGGGAGCTGAACCGTGTCTGCGGCTGTGATGGCGTCACCTATTCCAACCCCTGCATGGCCGCCGCTGCCGGTGTCAACATTGACCATATGGGCGCCTGCGAAGACGATCCGCCACCGGTTTTGGGATGTACCGGCAACGAGGACTGCGATGCTGAATCTTATTGCTCAACCGCAGACGGGGAGTGCGATGAGGTCGGTGAATGCCTCCCGAGGCCGGAAATCTGTATCGCCCTCTTTGACCCGGTCTGTGGCTGCGATGGGCAGACCTATTCCAACTCCTGCGTTGCCGCCTCCAGCGGTGTAAATGTTGACTATGTCGGCGAATGCAGGGATGAGCCGCCGCCGCAGGGCTGCGAAACCAATCGTGACTGCGATGCCGTCAGCTACTGCAATAAAGACACCGGTGACTGCGATGGCGTTGGCGAATGTGTCGCCGTCCCCCGCTTCTGCACCAGGGAATTCCGCCCGGTCTGCGGCTGCGATGGTGTCACCTATTCAAATGCCTGTGTTGCAGCCTCTAATGGCGTCAGCATCGATCATGATGGCGCGTGCGAAGAGCCTGTCGAAGACGGCTGCAGAACCAATCGCGACTGCGATGCCGTCAGCTACTGCGCAAAAGACCCATCGGACTGCGATGGAGTGGGAGAATGCCGGGAAAAACCGATGGTCTGCCCCTTCAATTTCGATCCGGTATGTGGCTGTGATGGACGGACCTATGGCAACGCCTGCGCCGCCGCCGCTGCAGGGGTCAATATCGCCTCCAGGGGGGAATGCCCGGCGCGACCGGTTAACCCTCCCCGGCCGGTGGTGCCGCGTGAGCCGATCGGGCTGGTCCCCAATCTCAGGGAATAACCCCTTCGGGGCACGGAAACCATGCCGCGCAGGCCTGCTCCAGCCCCGCCCTGGCCGTGTAAACCGCTTTTTTATAAGCGCTTTCGTAAAACAACCTGATTCTCTGCGCCAGTAT
>JAYGDV010000183.1:0-1614 GCA_046582735.1 Planctomycetota bacterium | reverse complement strand
TATGATCACCTGTCGTGTTCCTGACCATGAGCCTGTCCTGGCGCTTGCCGTGCTTCGGATGCCTCGTGGGCAAGCAGCAACAGACAATTTTTCGGCCGGTGGGATAGCATGCGCCATCGACGGCGATCGAGGAGAACTGTTTGGTTCCGCCCTGGGAGCTGAGCCCCTCTCCGAACGATTCGATTGTCACCCGGACACCAAACGTCCCATTGCCGGTATAGCTTTGCCGCAATGGGATACGGCAGTGTCAATATGCCTGCGTGCTCATGAGCAACTCGCCACATGCCCGGCGATGGGTTGGGATGTTGGTTTCACCCCCGATGGGCCGATGTTGATCGAAGGCAACCTGCCGTTCTGTGAGAGCCTGCCCCAGATCGCCGGATGCACCCCTCTCCTGGAGACATCGTACAAGTCAGCGATCCTGGGTTTCCTCGAGCAGTCGGATGAATTTAAATAGAGCCTGCTACAGGGTCCTCGAAATCCGTTCGAGATCCGACAATCCCTTGGACGAGTGAGCGGTGGTGGGGGACTCAGCCTCCCCCTGAATCAGGCAGGGGTTTTCTTCCGTTGGTTTTTCCGAGAGCGGCAGAACAACCTTGTCAGGGGTTTTCTTGTTCGCATCGCAATATGAATGGCCTTCATGCGCAGACGATTTGCTGTCGGGATGGAAATCTCCGGTGGCTGTTGACCCATATAGGTTACGTTCTCCAATTCCTGCATGGAGTGTTCGTAGATGGAACGGTTTTTGTGGTAGCTGTTATCGTAGAGGAAGGTTTTCTTTCCCAGCATCGCGGCTGCGATGCCCACATGTGTGCGGTCGGTATGGACCTCCCGGAAATGGCTGATGGTGTAAAGAAGTGGCCACGCGTCATTTCTTCCCCCATATCTGGAGACATCGATGCTTGGAATGGTGGGTTTTCCCAGCGCCGATTCACTGTCCGTTCTGAAACAGGAGAGGATGCCGGAGCCCTTCCTCTGGCGCCAGGGTCTGAAATCGAAGGAGAAGGCCAGGTCGTGGTCCAGATGGATGGACTCGGTTGCGTTGGTACATGCGAGGGCCGTCTTGTAGCTCGTTTTTTCCCTGCAGAAAACAATTACGTGAGGAGGCAGGTTGGCAAGGAGGTTTATTCCCGCCTCGAAGTCGGGATCAAAAGTGGAAGGAAGGATGATGACCTTCTTGTACTTATCGTAGTAGTGCAAACAGTGGCTGACGCGAACGCCATAGGCGCAGCCAAAGTTTCCGTTACCGTAGATGAAAAGGGTTTCGCCGCCGGCTTCAACCGGGTAGACAAACTCCCGTATCTTGATGTCATGACTTTTAAAAAGCTGCCGACCCGCAGCATGGATCAACCCGTCTCCGGCATTGCCAGGGCATATTAAAACATGTACAGTTTTGCCCTTGTAGGCTTCAATGAGTTGGTTGAGATTCATGGCTCCCCTTCTGGTTTCACTCCCATCCCATGCCTGGCAGGCAGACTATGAGTAAAGAAAATCCACAGATCCTGTTTGTGCCGGTTTCAGGCTGTATGGGCTCAGGAGAGTATATTCGCAGTCTTTTGATTGCAAAAGCAATTAAGGATCGCTGGCCTGGATCCAGGATATGCTTCTGCCTCA
>JAYGDV010000169.1:0-3540 GCA_046582735.1 Planctomycetota bacterium | reverse complement strand
TGTTCCTGCAGGTTGATCGTCCCTGTCGATATAACAACCCGCTGCCTGTTTTTAACGGCCCAGAGGATGCAGGGTACCAGGTAGGCAAAGCTCTTGCCGATTCCCGTTCCCGCCTCGGCCGCCACGACACCGTTCTCATTCAGTGACCGGGCAACCTCCAGGGCCATCTCGACCTGGCCCGGACGGCTTTCAAACCCCTCGAGCCCGCTGGCAAGAAGCCCTCCCGGGGCGAGAATCCCGCGTACCTCCTCGAGATCTACCGGCTGGAAATCCTGGCGAATGAAGGGCTTGACCACGAGGTAATTCCTGCTGGCCTCGTTGTCAATAATAGCGAAGCCCACCCCGCGGTTACCCAGCTCGGCTGCAACAGACAGGTCCGCATCGCTGGGTTGCAGGTCTCCCCCGGGATGATTGTGAATCGCCAGGTCCCAGTCCTCGGCCCCAGCGATAATAGCGGGCGCTGCGACACTGTTGCCTCGAGCGAAAACCTCCACCTCTCCCAGGGTCGCTACCGTCTGCTTCTCGTTCCAGCTGACCCTTCCAAGAAAATAGACCTCGTTCCCGTTAACCTGGGAAATCGCTTCCCTGAGAAAAAGAGCAGCCTGGGAAGGAATGTCGAGTTCAACCTGTTTCATCTGCGATGAACTACCAGCTGTGTGGGAATGCGCCAACCACCCGGCGCCCCGGGTTCGGAAAGAAGATTATATGCATGGCCCTTGCAGATGTCTGTGTTCTTCATGGCGCCACCCGGCTGTGAACCGGGGGCGGGCGATGAGGACACGCTGCCAAGCCGCCTTTACACCCCCGGCAAAAGGCGGGAAATGGAGCGGTCTCATAAGGTTCGGTGAATATTACAGTTAGGCAGGCGAACTTTTTTTACTCTAACGGTACAGCAGTTGCTTTTATAGAAAGCTGCTCCCATAAAGAGTCCCGTTACTGAAGTCAGGAGAAGGATCTTCAGTTTCGGATGATCCGGCCTTGTGGGCCGGGGTTGAGTCTGAATCTTCTAAGGACTCTGAACCGGGAACTCGTAATACCGTTTCTCTATGCCGGGCGGCTCCGGTCGCCCGGAAATTTTAATCAACTGCCAACCCTATCTGCCTTTCCTGGCCGGACCCATCGGCGCCCTGAAGTGAACCCCCCGAAGCCAACCCTCCGGTTCACGATCACCGGCGAGCGTCGCATGGGTCCTTCTTATAGCAGGAGATTTCGTCCACGCAGGGCGGTGATCACCCCCTCCATGATCGAGGCCCTGTTGAGCACATAGTAGTGGATCCCGGGGACACCCGCCGTAAGCAGCCCGGCGCTCTGCTCGATGCACCAGTCGATCCCTGCAGCCGCCACTGCATCCGGGTCATCTCCTGCCTCCCGGAGAGAAGCCTGGAGGGCGGAGGGAACCTCCGCTCCGCAAAGGCCGGCAATCTTCTCCACCTGGGCCAGCGACTGGATCGGCAGGAGCCCGGGAACTATGGGACAGGAAATCCCTTTTTCCGCGGCCGCCTCACAAAAACGGAAGAAATGCTCATTGTCATAAAACAGCTGCGTGATAACCACATCGGCTCCGCTGTTTACCTTCCGGTGAAGGTTCACCAGGTCGGTTTCAAAATCCGGAGCCTCGATGTGCTTCTCGGGGTATCCCCCCACCGCGATATCAAAGCTCCCATTGGAGCGGATATGCGCAACCAGCTCGTTGGCATAGGAGAACCCTCCCTCCACCGCCTGGAAACTTTCCTGTCCCCTGGGCGGATCACCCCGCAGGGCGACAATATTCTCGATGCCGTGCCCGTGGATATGTTGGAGCTGCCCATCGACCTGGTCGCGGGATGCCCCGACACAGGTCAGGTGGCAGGCGCATTCGAGCCCGAACTCATTGTGAATCATCGAGGCGATCTCGACCGTGCGGATCCTCGTGGTCCCCATCGCCCCGTAGGTCACCGTCATGAAGGCCGGCTCGAGCGCCACCAGGCGCGGCAGCACCTTCCGCAGGCTGTCCATCCCACGGTTCGTCTTCGGAGGAAAAACCTCGAAAGAGATAACCGGGGAATCAGGGCTGGAATAAATTTCAGAGAATCTCATTCTCATCCCACCGCAACAGCGGGTGGCGCAGGCCGACAGGCAGAACCTCAGCCACGCTCAGAAATCTTCAGCCGGGCGCGGGCAACGGAGAGTGACCGGGAATATTCCTGGAGCTCCTCGACACCTGCTCCCGGCTCCGGAGGCGAACCCTCGAGCTCGGAAAGATCCGCCCTGGCCGACTCAGCGTCGAGATCAGCGACGGCCTGGGCCTCGACTGCGAGCACCGTAACACGATCATCCACCACCTGGACGAAGCCCTCGTTGACGAAGAAGGCCTGCTGGCCGCCATCCTGTGAAACAACCCGCAATTCACCGAAGCCGAGGCTGCCGACAAGCGGGGCGTGCCTGGGAAGGAAACCCATCTCGCCATCAGCGGCGGGAACGGTCACCGAGTCAACGGCTCCTTCAAAAACCAGTTCTTCGGGGGTGGTAACTGTACACTCGAGCGTCATCTGATTAATTGTCCTCTGCCAGGAGCTTCTCGCCCTTATCGACAGCCTCTTCGATGCTGCCGACATACATGAAGGCTCCCATCGGGAGGTGGTCCCACTTGCCTTCCACCAGCTCCTTGAAGCTGCGCACGGTGTCCTGGATCGGCACGTACTTTCCATCGAGGTTGGTGAACGCCTGTGCAACAGCGAAAGGCTGCGAGAAGAAGCGCTCGATACGGCGCGCCCTCTCAACCAGCACCTTGTCGTCTTCGCTCAGCTCGTCCATACCGAGGATTGCGATGATGTCCTGCAGATCCTTGTAGCGCTGCAGGATCTGGAGAACCCTCTGGGCTATCGCATAGTGCTCTTCGCCTACGTGCTCAGCGGTCAGGATTCGCGAGGAAGACTTCAGTGGATCGATCGCCGGGTAGATACCCTTCTCGGAGATCGAGCGGTCAAGCACCGTGATGGCATCGAGGTGGCTGAAGGCGGTGGCAGGGGCCGGGTCGGTCAGGTCATCGGCCGGTACGTAGATCGCCTGCACACTGGTGATCGAACCGTCCTTGGTCGAGGTGATCCGCTCCTGCAATTCGCCCATCTCCGTGGCCAGGGTGGGCTGGTAGCCTACCGCCGAGGGCATACGGCCGAGCAGGGCCGATACCTCGGAACCCGCCTGGGAGAAACGGAAAATATTGTCGACGAAGAGCAGCACGTCGGAGCCACTCTCGTCGCGGAAGTACTCGGCCATGGTCAGCGCCGAGAGGGCCACCCTGAGACGCGCTCCAGGCGGTTCGTTCATCTGGCCGAATACGAGGACGGTTTTCGAGAGGACGGAGGTGGTCGTACCATCCGGCTGCTCAATCACAGCATCCTTCATCTCGTTCCACAGGTCGTTACCCTCACGGGTACGCTCACCCACTCCGGCGAAACACGAGTAGCCACCGTGCTTGGTGGCTACGTTGTTGATCAATTCCTGGATCAGGACGGTCTTACCCAGTCCCGCTCCGCCAAACAGGCCGGTCTTGCCGCCCTT
>JAYGDV010000098.1:0-2920 GCA_046582735.1 Planctomycetota bacterium | reverse complement strand
CTAACCCGGCGCAAGGTGATATAGACCGCGGAGCAGGCACTCCGGTGGTTAGAGATAATAATGGGCGGATCATTAATCGTCGGATCAGGGTTGGTGAGAAGAAGGACAACGATCAGCCCTCTAAGCGTCGCATCCCTGGTCCTGAGGGCATCGGCCCCGCCGACGAGGGCTGGAAAGGAGATGTTGAAGCTGTCAGGGATCCGAATTTTGTGTACATCCCTCCGGGCCCTCCGGCCCCTGCCAAAGTATTCGTACGTGGCGATGTGAACGGTGACGGTCAAATAAGTATTGAGGATGCTATGGCAATCTCGATCTGGCTTGGCGGCCCATCGGCTAATCCGTCATCGTCGCCGTGGGCCTCCGGTTTTGATTGCCACGATGCGGCAGACGCCGATGACGATGGTTGGTTGAGCCACCAAGATGGACTGAAGATCTTAGTATATGTCTTCTCGGCAAATGTGCCTTTGCCGGCCCCATCGGCGTCCTCATACAATTACATCGCCTCCGATTGCGGAGAGGATCTCACTGGAGACAGCCTCGGATGCGATATAGAAAGTGCTGTCTGCCAAGACGAAGACGAAGAGGAAGAGGAAGTGGAATAGAACTCGGCACTGAGTTCGAAGGCAATCGACTTTTCCCCGTCTTCTCTCTTTCAGGGCGTCCGGTCAGTACCGGACGCCCTTTTTCTATTGGAGCTGTTCTCCAGGTTGGCCTTGGGGGCTTGCCGGTTTGTTGTTGGTTTTTTCGTTATCAAAGACTGCTTCGCCACACAGAAATTACAGACAGGTCATGTTGGCTTGTCATCCAATCGCAGGTCGATGAATCCAATCGAAAGGAGAAAATCATGACGACCAGCACGACTTTCTGTAGTGGCAGGGGCTTTGCAATCGCGGATCTCAGGGGGAGGGCTTTCGTTCTGCTCGCCTTTCTCTGTATTTACTGGTCCCAGCCGGCCTGGGCCCAGGATATCAGGGGGGGCGGTGATGATGTGCAGCCCGGTCCTGACGTCGGATTGCCTGAAATTCCTGTTCCGGGGCCTGGGCGCATACCCGTCTCTACGCTCAGGGGCACGGTCTTCCTCGATCGTGACGGAAACGGGAGCCAGGCGGAAGACGAACCCGGCCGCGAGGGCGTAGAGGTGGTTCTCGAGAGCTTGGGCGTCGAGCTTGACAGGACTGTTACGGACGGGAAGGGAGATTATTCTTTTGAGGGAGTCCCGGTGGATGAGACCTACGTCATTCGCGTTACGAAGCCCCTCAGGGATGCGATCGTGACCTCCGTTCCGCAGGAGCGGGCTGTTGACCGGGGAAACGATATCGTGGTTCGCAAGAGACCCGGGCGAACGGTTTCCACCTTTCCCGGGACCGTCGTTCATACGGTTCATCCGGACTCGGACCAGGTAACCGGCCTCAATTTTGGCCAGGCCGAGCCCTGTCCCGTTCCTTCATCCACCGCCACCCTGATGGGGGGCGTGGCTGATAATTTCGCGGGCGCCACCGAGCCGGCGAGCCAGTCGGCCTCGTCGAGCTGCGCCAGGGACTTTGACCAGATGGGGATCGATAAATGTTTCAGCCATGTATTTGGTATCGAGCGTCCCGGCGACAATTGTTTTATCAGTGATGCTCGAATCGAAATGCGCTTGCGCGCCTTGTACGGTAATCCGGTTACCAATGACAAGGTCTATATCCGCAGCGGCGGTTCCCCGCTCTGGGCCGCGTTCCTGAAGGATCTCAACAACGGCACCTGGTCAGTCGGTTCAAATGCGGTTATCAGCCTTGATCTCGCAAGCCTTCCTTTAAACGGCAGCCTGGTCGATGTCATTGCCGGGATCGGAACCGATCTCGAGATCGCTATCCAGGATGATACCGCCATCGACTATATCAAGCTTGAGCTCACCTGGTGTTGTCCTCCCAGGCTGAGCGGCTTCAAGTACGAAGATCGCAACGCCAATGGCCAGTGGGATGCCGGTGAGCCCAGGATCGATAATTGGGATATCAACATTACTGATCCCAACGGGAACATCGTAACCGTAACTACGGACGCCAACGGCTATTATTCTTTCGATGGGAACCAGGTTGGCACCTACCTCGTCAGCGAGGTTCAGCAGCCCAACTGGTATCAGGTCGGACCTGACAACAACGAGTACGAGGAAACCCTGACGAACGTCGATTCGTTGCGGGGTAACCTCAACTTCGGCAACGTTCCCTGTGATAACGCCATCGAGGACTGCTACAGGCGGCGTACCGGAGATGATGCGAATGTAAATTCGGAAGATCTCCAGGAGGTTGTCAATTCCTACACCCAGCTCAGCGGCGGTCACAATCAGCAGTCGCAGTTCGGACCGGCCTCTACCAACCATGTTTTCGGTCACAGCATCGCGGTCGATGTTCCCGGCGGCTGCACGATGATCGCGGCGACCTTGAACCTGGAGCTCGACTGGCAGGGCGGCAATGATTGGATTCATCTCATCAATCCGGCTACGGGAGCCAGGGTCTGGTCAGAGGCGCTGGGCAACCTTTTTTCACTTCCGGGTGTTCATCAACTGTCACTCGACCTGGCGGCTCTTCCCGCCAACGGCGGTGGTACTGTCAATATTCTCCAGGACCTGCAGGATGGGAAGCTTGATCTCTACATCCAGGATGACACCGGGGTGATGAGTCTCGATTTCTGTTATACGCTCTGTTGCGAGTGCCTGCCAGGAACACTCTGCATCACCAAGTACGAGGATCTCAACCGCAACGGTATTCGCGATCGCGGGGAGCCGGGGCTGTCCGGATGGGAGTTCCGGATTCACGGCGACACCGTGTCCTATGTCGACCTGACCGGCAATGGCGGCAGGCTCTGTATCCCGAATCTTCCGGCCGGGACCTATACGATCGAGGAGATTCAGCAGGCTGGTTGGACGCAGACCGCTCCGGCT
>JAYGDV010000096.1:0-15213 GCA_046582735.1 Planctomycetota bacterium | reverse complement strand
CGACGCTCTTCCGATCTGGGCTTGTACTCTTCGGCTGGATTTCTACCCGGCTCGGCAGGAAGGGGGCCTTTATTCTCTACCATGCGGTAGCTTTCGTGATGATGCTCCTGCTCTTTGAGGTGCTGGTCGCTAACGATGTAGGGACGATGTGGCTGGCCATCACGCTGCCGGTCTTCGGCTTTTTCACGCTTGGTATGCACGCGGGATACGCGGTGTACTTTCCCGAGCTTTACCCGACGCGCCTGCGCGGTACGGGTGCGGGGTTCTGCTTCAACATGGGCCGCCTCGCAACGGCCGCGGCCTTCTTCGGCTTCGGTGCGCTCCAGGACCCGCCGACGCCTGAGAACAAGGCGGTGCTCCTGGCGCCGCTCTACCTTGTCGGTGTTGTCATCGTGCTTTTCGCACGGGAGACCAGGAACCAGGAGCTGCCCGAATGAGTCGGCCCGACCCGGTTCGTTTCGGCCTCGTCGGCTACGGCCTTTTCGGCGCGCATCATGCCGCGGCGATCGAGGCTGCGCCGAGCGCCGAGCTCGCAGCTATCGCGGTCAAATCCGAGGCCAGCCAGGCAGCGGCAAGCGGCGCTCACCCAGGTGCCGATGTGTGCGGTGATTACCGCGAACTCCTCGGCCGCGATGACATCGACATCATCGATGTGACCGTTCCCAACGTTCTGCATCACGAGGTGGCGGCAGCGGCGCTCGATGCGGGCAAGCACGTTCTGCTGGAGAAGCCGATGGCGCTCGAGCTGGCCCATTGCGACGAGCTCATCGTCCGGGCCGGGGAAAAGGGCCTGGTGCTCGCGGTCGGCCACGAGCTGCGCCTGTCCTCGCTGTGGGGAAAGGCCCGTGAGCTGATCGATGAGGGGGTCATCGGCCGCCCCCTGCACGCCATGGTGGAGCTGTCGCGCTTTCCCTACCGCCAGGGGGCGGAGGGCTGGCGCTGGGATGCCGATCGAGTCGGCAGCTGGATTCTCGAGGAGCCGATCCATTTCCTCGACCTGGCACGCTGGTATCTCGCTGACAACGGTGAGCCGGTATCGGTCTATGCCCGTGGCAATTCGCGTCACGCCGACCAGCCCGGTTTGAGGGACAACTTCTCCGCCCTGGTTAATTTCCCCGATGGCGCCTATGCCCTCGTGTCACAGACCCTGTCGGCCTTCGGGCATCACCAGACGGCGAAGATCGCCGGCGAGAAGGGTACGATCTGGGCCTGGTGGAGTGCCGCCGATGCCCGCGATGAGCGTTCGAACTACGGCCTGCGCTACGGTCTCGGCGACGATGTGACAGAGCTCACCCTCGACAAGCCCGCCGGTGAACTGCTCGAGCTTCACGAGGAGATCGAGGTGGTTGCCTGCTGCGCCCGCGATGGAACCGCACCGCCCTGTACCGGCAATGATGGCCGCTGGTCGACGCTGTTGTGCCTGGCGGCCCAGGCCTCGATTGAAAGCGGATCGATCTGCGATCTGGCGGAGTTCACCGGCGGCGACCCCGCCAGCTGAACGGCGGCCTAGCGCGGCCCCGCTCCACCGGTCTGGCGGAAGGGCTTGCCGGCCTCATAGAGCCGCAGGCGGCGGTTGATGGCGGCGGCGATGCGCTCGGCCCCACGCTTGCGGGCAACTCCGATGGCGCGCTGTGCGGTTTTAATGGCCGCCTGGAAGTTGCCGCCTTCGGCATGGGCGGCGGCAAGGGCATCGAGGGCGTCGGGATGATTGTTCTTGGTGAGTTCACAGGCGTGGGAGGCCAGGAGAAGGGCCTCCCGGGCATTTCGTACCGCGTCATCCGGATGGGATGAATAGACCTTGGCGAGCACCACCAGTGAGCTCAGGCGGTCAGGGCCGGACTTCAGCGCCGCCTGGTAGTGCGTGATGGCCTCGCCGGGCTTTCCCGACTGCAGGGCGATCATACCCAGCATGTCGTGGACATCGCCGAGGCGCGTGTGGTGGTTGAGGAGCTCCTGTTGTGGCATCGAGGACAGGTCGGCACCGGCCTGCTCACGGATGAACTTCTCGAGCTGGAAGATGGCGTCTTCGCGGTAGCGCCCCTCGAGGTAGACGCCGGCGATGGCGAGAATATGGCTCTGGAAGAGGTCGCTGGACCATTGGCCTTTAAAGGGAACCGCCGCATCCCGGAGATCCGCGGGAGGGGCTTTAGCCAGGGCGGCATCTCTCTTGAGCTCTTCGACGCTCACCGGGCCCTTGTAGACCGCGGCAAGCCGGCCTTGCGGGTCGATGAGGAAGCTCGAGGGCAGCGGCAGCTGGCGCTGGCGGTAGACCAGTTCGCGCTGCAGGTCTTCGAGCTGCCCGACGAGGGCCTTGCCGGCAAAGCCGGCGGCAAGGCCCGCTCCTTTGAGCTTCGGGGTGAGCTTGCCGACCAGCTGCCGCACCCGGGGCTTGTCCACCTTGTCGCCGAGGCTCAGGCTGTCGACATTGAGCAGCAGCAGGTCGACCCCGGCGGCTGAAAGCTCGTCGGCATGGGAGTTGAATTCCTTCAGCTCCTTGAGGCAGGGCAGGCACCAGGTGGCCCAGAGGTTGACAAGCAGGGGGCGTCCGCTGCGCACGCCGATGGGCGTGCTCACCTCCTCGAGGTTTTTATAGGAAAGCTTTGGAACCGGTGGCCGCTGGGAAAACCGGATCTGTGCTGCGTCGCTCAGCTCCGGTGCCGTGACCGCCCCCGGGGAGATGCCGGCCGCCGCCGCGCGGCGTTTCTGCGCAACTGCGCGGCCGCTTCCCTGTACGAGCCGGTAGCGCCCCCCGGTTGCCGAGACGCCCTCGAAGAGCTCGGGCTTCCTGCTGCCCGGCCAGCGAACGTGTACCTGTGCGATCGAGTCGCCTTGTGCGAGGCCGATGTGAATCCATTTGCTGGACTGGCTGAGATAGCCGTCCCCTGCGTAAAGGGTTCGAATTCTGCGGCCGGTGGCCCCAGCGCCCAGGGTGATCTCGACACGCGCACCGATGGCATCACGGTTGCAGCCCCGTGCCGGGTCACCCTGGAGGCGGAAGGCGGCAAAATCCTTTCCGGTTCCCAGGTCATTTCTCATGAAGCGCAGCCGCGGGCCGGTGCGGTTGGCGAGCCAGAGATCGAGATCACCATCTCCATCCCAGTCGCTGAGCGCCACGGTACGGCCATCGTCGATATGGTCCAGGCCGGTTACCGAGGAGACATCGGCGAAGCGCCCGTTGCGGAGATTGAGGAAGCAGCAGTTTCTTTCCTTGCCGCTGAAGGAACGCCCCTTGCGAATCAGCCCCGCCAGCTCGCCCCAGGAGTCCAGGTAGGACTGGGAGGGGTCCTTTGCGCCGCCGTCGACCGGTGAACGCGACACGACCTGTCGCCAGTAGAAGCTTCACAAATCGCCGGTGTCCTGCTGGGTGATAAAGCCGTTGGTGACGAGCAGGTCCTCCCACCCGTCATTGTTCAGGTCGGCGAACTTCGAGCCCCAGGCCCAGCGGCCGATGGTGACCCCGGCCTCGGCGCTTACATCGCTGAAGGTTCCGTTCCCCATGTTCTTCAGCAGCGTGTTGCCGCGCGCGTGGCGACGGAACTCGGCGCGGGTCTTGTCGCTGGCTTTCTCGTGGAAACGCTGCTGCGAGGTGATCCGCTTGCCGGCCGAGGAGAACATGTTGCTGACGTAGAGGTCCATGAGACCGTCGTTGTCGTAATCGCCCCAGCAGCTTGACATGCCGGGGGAGATGTCCTCTGCGCCGGCGGCAGGGGCGATGTCGGTGAAGCGCCCGGCATCGTTGCGGTAGAGGTTGTTGCGGCCGAAGTCGTTTGCAACGTAGAGGTCCTGGTCGCCATCGTTGTCGAAATCTTCCCACGCTGAGGCGTAGCTGAAGCGCCGGTTGTTGGCATCAAGCCCGGCGCGAACGGTTGCGTGGGAAAAGCGCCAGCCCCCGTCGTTGCGCAGCAGGACGTTTCGCCCGCCGTTGTTGGCATCGTGGTAGGGCACCGGCCGGGCGAAGACAAGATGGCGGTTGGCGCCTTTTCTGCGGTTGTAGCAGCAGACGTAGATGTCGAGATCCCCGTCAAGGTCGTAGTCGGCGGCGGAGATGGAGTAGGGAAGCGCTGCGGGCAGGAGGCGGGCGCTTTTATGGGAGAACTTCCCGCTGCCGTCATTCTCGTGAACGAGGATGCCCGGCTCGACCCCGGTGAGGAGGTCCTGGTCGCCATCGTTGTCGAGGTCCACGAACAGGGCGGCATGGGTCGATTCGAGCCAGTCGACCCCGAGCTCTGCTGAGCGCTCGGTGACCGTGCCATCACCCTTCTGGACAAAGAGGCGGTTGGGCAGTCCGCCGGGCTGGCAGACATAGAGATCGTCAAGGCCGTCACCGTTGATGTCGCCTGTCGCCAGTCCCTGCCAGCCGCCGATATCGATCCCCATACGCAGCTCGATCCTGCCCATCCAGTGGTCGAGCCCGGGAAGCAGCTGGGAGTTGAAGGCGTCGCTGGCGGCGAGGACCGATTTTGTACAATCGGTAAAGAGGGGCTTGCCGGCGCCGATGGTTTCTTCATAGGACTCCGATTCGATGCTTCCCAGCAGCCAGCTCTTTCCCTCCGCGGCACGTTTCCAGTCCGAGGCCCAGGTGGACTTGACCTGGAAGGTGCCCCCGTCAAAGTGGCCGCCGAACTGGAAATAGGCCCTCGTCCGGACCTTGTTTCCGCCATCGAGCTTGACCTCGAAGAGCTTGATCTTGGTGTGCTGGTTCCGGGTGCCGGGAAAGGCGGCAAGCAGGCTACCGATGGCAGCCTCGAATCCCTGCCGGCCCTCCCGGGTATCGTCGAGTTTCTCACCTGCGTCCCTGCGAACGATGAAGTGCCCCTGGCGGAAGGTTTCTTCGAGCCTGGAAGGCCGCAGCGGCGAGCAGCGGAACTCCTTGTCGAGGAGGCCGTCGGGGGGAGGTTCTGCCGATGGCGGGTCGAGCAGGTGGGCGAAGGTCTTGAGAATATCCTGGGCCCGGGCGCTGAAGACCTCGGTATCCCAGCCGCCGCGGCCGGGATCCTCCGGGGGCGGGGCTCCCCGCACACCCGTGATGACGGTATCGAGGTCATCCCTGGGACTTTCCGGGGATTCAGGCTCGGTGCCTGTCCTGCAGCCTCCCAGCAGGAGCGAAGCGATGCCGAGCAGGAAGGCGAACACCGTGGCACAGGAGTTTATTTTTCTGCGACTCATGGCTTAAATGAGTCTACTGGAAGCCTCCGGGTGAAGGAAGTAGGGTCCAAGGGACATATAAGATACACGATCTGCGGGTTTTCGCCGTGCAATTGCCCTCCTCCAGTTTTTTGACATATTTGGCGGTAAATCTTTTCAAAAAAGTGTGAGATGGCTGGATGATAGGGTTTGTGTCCGTGCCCGTAGAGGCGGGGCTTCTACAGGTATAAGAGACTGGAATGCATAAGATCAAAATACACAGCTTGCTGCGTTTTCACGGTGTTTGTACCCTTGTCGCGCTGGCATGGTTTGCCCTGGCGATCTGCGCCCCGGCAACCGGGCGCGCCGACACGATTGCAGACTCGATGGCTGACTGGGCGCCTGACGGCGAGCAGGGGGTCAATGGCTGGACCTACGGCTATTACAACCGCACCGATGACGGCAACAACAGCTATGCCGCCGATGAGTTCATTCTCTTTGAGTCGGCCCATTGGAGAGCAACCGGCTGGCGGCTGGTGGCTTCGAACTGTCCCTGGACCAATATTACCTCGGAGGGTGTTCACCCCAACGGCACCAACAGCTGCCCGAGCGAAGAGCACTGGCCCATTCGGCGCTGGACGAGCGACCGGGCGGGAGCCCTGGAGGTCATCTGGCATACCCGAGAGGTGAATCTCGCCGGCGCCGGGGTCAGCGGCCGTCTCTATCACAACGGAGAGCTGATCGATTCGGAGGTGATTGCCGGGGGAGATGGCGCGGGTGTCACCAGGACGCTCGATGTCACGGTCGCAGTCGGTGACGTGATCGACCTGGCGAACACGCCGGTCGGCCCGAATTCCAACCGCAGTGACGGCTCCGATGGATCGGCCAACCGCCTGACCATTGAAGATGGGGTCGACGATCCCGACGGCGATGGCCTCAACTCCGATGAGGATAACTGTCCCAATGACGCCAATGCGGGCCAGGCCGATGCCGATGGCGACAACGTCGGTGATGCCTGCGACAACTGTCCCAACGACGGGAACGCCAACCAGCGTGACCAGGACCGTGATGGGCTCGGCGATGCCTGCGACGAAGCCGAGGAGGCCGCGCCGCGCTACGGAGTCGTTATCAACGAGATTCACTATAATCCGCAGGAGGGCGCGGACCTCGAATTCATCGAGCTCTACAACTCAGGCGCACAGGCGGTTGATATGTCGCGGTGGGCCTTCACCGGCGGGATTCGTCATGAGTTCGAGCAGGGCACCGTGATCGATTCAGGTGGCTTCCTGGTGATCTGCAGAAACCCCCTCGCGCTCGGTCCCGAGTTCGGGCTCGTGCCCAGCAGGCTCGTTCTCTGGGTGGGCTCAGCTCTCAACAATGGCGGCGAGAACATCGAGCTGATCGATGCGACCTCGGCGGTTGTCGATTCCGTGCGCTACGATGATGACGCGCCCTGGGAGACAGGAGCCGATGGCCCCGGCGGTTCACTGCAGAGGCTCTGCGCGCTTTTTGAGTCGGACAATCCCAGCAATTGGAGAGGGCGGGCCGATGAAACCCCGACCCCCATGGCGGTCAACACCACCATCCAGTGCCCCCCACCGCCGCGTCCTTCCCCCGCGGTCGCCATCAACGAGATCATGTACCACACTCCCGACAACGATCCCGAGGATCTGCGGGAGTATATCGAGCTGACCAATACAACTAGTGCGCCCATCGACCTGCAGGGTTATTGCTTTACCCAGGGTGTCGATTTCTGCTTTGAGGAGAGCACGGTTCTCCTGCCGGGAGGCTACCTCGTGGTCTGTCGCGATGAAACCGCAGCTCGCGCGGGCTACGGAATCAGCAATACGGTTGGTAATTGGGATGGGCAGCTTTCCAATGACGGGGAGAGAATCACCCTGGTAAACGCCGCGGGTGAGCTGGCTGACTCTGCCCGTTACGGCGAATCCGATGACTGGAATGTCGGAGCCGATGGACTTGGTTTCAGCCTCGAGAAGATCGTCTCTGACGCGGTTTCCGATGATGCCGCCAGCTGGACCGATTCAGGAGCCATGGATGGCGAGGTGCCCGGTGGCGGAGATGAGTGGAGTACGGTCAGCGTTTCCGGCACAGCCACCAGCAGCAGGATCTATATCTACATCCAGGAGGCCGGGGCGTACCTGCTCGACAACATCTCCCTGGTCGATACACGCGACCCGGACACCAACCTGGTTCCCGGCGGCAGTTTTGATAACGGCCTTGGTGACTGGGATGCCCGCGGAAACCATTCCGGCAGCCGCTGGAGCCGCGACGGCGGCGGAGAGCGTTTCGATGAGCCCGCGCTGCACCTGGTGTCGACCGGCCGCGGGACCGGCTCGGCCAATTCCGTGCGCTTGGACCTGCCGGAGGCTCTCGACCGTTCAGCTGCGGTTACCTATACGCTCAGCTTTTCCTATATCCAGCTCAGCGGTGGCGACACCCTCACGGCCAGGCTGTCGGTTTCAACCGCCAGTCGGGGGGTCTTCTGGCAGCGTGGCGGCGGAGGGGGAGGGGTTATCAGCCCGGGTGCAGCCAACGTGGTCACCAGGGAGTGCCTGCCGCCCTTCGCCAGCAACCTGAACCGCTGGCCGCAGGAGCCGACCTCTGCGGACTGGACCACGCTCACGGCCCGGGTAAGGGGAGAGCCGACCGAGGTCAAGCTCGTGACCTCCCTGAGCGGCGCGAACCGGGAGATCGAGATGCTCGACGATGGAACGTCCAACGATGGCGCTGCCGGTGACGGAGTCTATGGCGCCGATGTTCCGCCCCAGGCGCATAATACCGTTGTGACCTTCAAGATCCAGGCTCGCAATGAGTGCGGTCTGCGTGTATTCCCTCCTCGCACCGATACCGAAGATGTCTACGCCTATTACGTCAACGACAACCAGCCCGATTCCACACTCCCGGTGATCACCCTGCTTACGCCCTCGGCCAATGGCCGCAGTTGGATCTCGGGCCTCGGGCGCACCTATATGCGTTTTTCCATCGCCTCCAGGGGGGATGTCTTCTACCAGGCACAGATTCGCCGGCGTGGGGGCAGTGTCTACAGTGCCGCCAAGCCCTACCTGAAGGTCAAGATGAACAAGGGACACCTCTTCTTCGGCAAGAAGCGCTTCAATTTCCAGAGCCTGTGGACCGACAAGGCCCTGGTGCGGGAGACCATGACCTGGACGCTCTTTGATGAGATGGACAACCCGGCCTTGAGCCATGAGCTCTTCCGCCTTCATGCCAACGGGGTCTACCACGCCCTCTACGCGGTGATGGAGAACCCGGAGGAGCGCTGGCTGGACCGTGTCGGGCTCAACGCGGATGGCAACCTCTACAAGGCGACCGCCTCCCGGGAGGAGCGCAACGGAACCTATGAGAAGAAGACCAACCAGCACGAGGACTACTCCGACCTGCGCACCTTCCTGAATGAGCTTCATGACACACCCCGAAACCAGCTGACGGATTTCTTCATCGAGAAGACCGTGCCGGACACGATGATCGACTACCAGGCAGGGCAGGTGCTGATCAACAACCGCGATTACCCGCACAAGAATCACTACCTCTACCATGACACCGAGACGGGTCGCTGGATCCCGACCGGCTGGGACCTCGATCTCGCCTACGGCAAGCGCTGGGATGGGGGTAACGGCGGGGTCTACAACGATCGCATGGACAACCCCGGCATGACGATCTGGAATACCACGAGCGTGCGCGGGGGCGGCACCGGCAACCACCTGCTCGACAAGTTCTTTTCCCAGTCCGGCTCTCATTTCCGCCGCGCCTACCTGGTGCGGCTCTGGGGCGCCATCCACGAAAAATACACGCTCGATTTCTACGAGCAGAGGCTGGCGGACTTCAGCGAGCTTCTTGTCGATGAGCAGCAGGATGACTTCAATGCATGGGGGCGCACCAATCCGGCCGGGGACCGATCGGCTCCCGCAGGGTTTGCCCCGAACATCGAGAGGGTCATGGCCCACATCCGCTCACGCCGCAGCTACATGGTCAACTACCTGCGTAACACCGAGCGCTTCACCGGCTTCGACCGGATGATGATTACCGAGGTCATGTACAATCCGCTAGGAGATGACGAGGCTGAATACCTGGAGATCTGGAACAACTCCGGCTCCCAGCTCGATATTTCCGGCTGGAAGGTCGAGGGGCTGGATGAAACCGGTGATGACGGTGTCCTGCAGGAGTTTTTCTTTCCCGATGGCAGTAATATTGCCCGTGATGAGGTCGTGATTCTCGCCAAGGACCCGGCCGCCTTCCAGAGGGTATACGGCAATCCCGCCCGGATTTTCGGGCCCTATCCCGGAAGTCTCAGCAACGAGGGGGAAAAACTCCGCCTCAAAGATGCCGGCCCGGGCTATCCCGCCACTGTCGATATCGTCAGGTACTCTCAGGATGCGCCCTGGCCGCCACGCGCAGATGGCCTGGGCTACAGCCTTGAGCTGGTCGATGTCCACGAGGACATCGACAACGACACCCACCTCAACTGGAGGGTTTCCAGCCGTCTTTACGGTTCACCAGGATCCATCCAACGCCTCGGCGAGGCGACCCCGTCCTTTGTGCGGGGAAATTGCAACGCCGACCAGGCGGTAGACATCTCCGATGCGGTGACGATCCTCTTCTACCTTTTCATGGGTGAACGGGAGCCGCGCTGCCTCGAAGGCTGCGATGTCAACGGCAACCGGGAGGTCTCCATTGACGATGCGATCGCCCTGCTGCGCTATCTCTTCAGCGTCGACAGCTTCGCGATTCCCGCTCCTGCTCCCGGCGGTGATTGCGCGCCATCGGAGGAAGGCTCCTGCGAAATCTCCAACTGTATTACCCAGGGTTGATCTTTCCGGGTCCGACGGTCTTCGCTGGTGGCGGTTTTGTCGTTTCCTGTCGGGTGTTTGCGGGGTTAGATGATCTGGAGGGCGGGCTGATGCCCCGCTCCGCCTGTTGAAAACACAATATGAAAGCAGAGGCTTAGTATGATCATCGCGAGGATGCGAACCCTGGCAGCCATCGCCCTCTTCTGCCTTGCGCTCCCGGGCGGAGTGAACGCCCAGGAAGATGCCGGCAGTGAGAAAGCGAACCCCTCCCGGGACAATACAGATGAGAGCGCCCGTCCCGCTCAGCGGCAGCGCCCGGATGCTTCCGGCGCCCGGAGAATCAATCCCATGGCGAAGCTCTTTGAGCTCATGGACACCAATGGGGATGGGGACATATCAGCTGCAGAGATGGACGGTTTTATCGCCAAGGTCGATACCGATGGAGATGGACGCGTTAACGATGAAGAGCTTCGGGCCAGGATGCGGGTCATCCTGAGCACCTTGCGGCCCGGGTCTTCCTCGGGGCGCCCCGGCGGCAGCGGTGGCAGTGGCAGGTCTCGCGGCGGCAGGCAGCGGCGCTCGGCGGATGATCCCCGCGTTTCAAAGGAGACGGTTGAAGCGGCGACGGCGCTTAGAAAGGCAACCCATTCCGGGGGCCTTCCCGGACCCGGCGCCGCGGCGCCTGATTTCAGTCTTTCGCTGCTGGAGGGGTCGGCGAAGCCCGACTTCGTCAAGCCGGATGGCGATGGCAAGGTCAGTCTTTCGGCGCACAAAGAAAAGAAGCCGGTGGTCCTGATTTTCGGCAGCTACACATGACCACCTTTCGCCAGCCAGGCCGGGCGCCTGGAGGAACTTTACAGCAAGTATCGTAAGTCGGCTGCTTTCTTCGTCGTCTACATTCGCGAGGCCCATCCGATCGATGGCCAGAGTCCCCTGCCTGAGAGCCGTTCGGTCAATGATCCGAAGAACCTGCTTGAGCGCACGAAGGTTGCCAGCACCTGTGCGAAGAAGCTCAACTTCACCATGCCGATGCTCATCCACGACATGAAGGATACGACGGCGAAGAGCTACGGCGGCTATCCTGACCGGCTCTACCTTGTCGGCAAGGACGGTAAGGTGGTGTACCAGGGTGCTCCCGGACCGCGGGGCTTCAAGCCGGATGAGCTTGAAGGCCATCTCAAGAAACTCCTTGGGAAGCCCGGCAGCACGAAATAACAGGGCTGAAGGAGAAAAGCTCCAGGCCCTGTCCATGAACTTTCAAAGGGCCCCTTCGGGGGCCCTTTTTCGGCTGTTTTCATCGGTGCCGCGCCGTTTCCAGGCGGTACTATTGATGGGGCGTGCCGGCCTTCCAGGCTGCAGGGGAAACGCCGGTTTCGGACTTGTTTGTTTGAAGGGGTTCTTCGTGGGTTTTGAAGGCCGCTGGTGAAGCGGCTTCCCGTCTGGAGTTTCCTGCTTTTTCCTGGAGATTGGCAAGGTGTTTCCTGTGTTCCATCATTTTTCCGGGGGATTACGATGAGAGCCTGTCGAAAGATGGGCCTGCTGCCTGCTAGGGCACAGGCGCATACCATCGCGGTGTTGATGGCCGTCTTTCTCGCGGCCCCTTCGCAGCCCTGCCCGGCTCAGCAGGATGAACCGGCTCCGGCCGCACCAGGTCTCCGGGTGTCCGGCCCGGGCGGGCTCCAGGAGCGCCCGGATTACAGAAGGGTGCAGGCGGGCGGGCATCCGGCCGGGCTGCGGTTCAGCGCGCGCAGTAAGTCCGCCAACCTCTTCAAGGTTGCCGGTAGAAAACATCTCCCCCGTCGGTCTCCAGCTCTCCGGCAACGCTCGGGGTTGAAAACGGACAAGGTTGCCCCGGCCATCAAGAATCCTGAATCAAAATTGAACGGCCCGGGGTCCTGGGCTCTTGGCGGGTCCGGCTTCGCTTTGCCGGTTGCAGGCGATGGCGGTGGCGCCGGGGATGTGGACAATTGCTCGGTTGGAAATTTCTGCAGGGACTGGCTTGTTGGCGAGGCCGGTTGCGGGGTAAGCAGAGAGGGGAACCTTACGGAGGGAGACGGCGTGCTGGGAGACGGCACCCTGGTGGACATCTGGTCGCTCGAGATCGAGTCAACACGAGTGGTCGATGCCAGCCTCTTTTCTCCGGACATGAACACGTTTCTCTTCCTTGTTGACGAGGACTGTCTTCTTGTTGCCACCAATGACGACTGTGTAGAGGGAGATCCGGATTCCGGCTCCTGCCTGCGTGTTCTGCTCGAGCCGGGCAGCTATTACCTTGCGGTCAACAGCTGGGAGGTTGCCGGCGCCGGGGCTTACAACCTGGATGTGACCTGCCAGTTGATGGAGTTCTGCGGCGATTGTGTTACTGCTTCGGTGACGTGCGGCGAGACGATCGAAGGCGAGCTCGGTGAGGGCGATTGCCTGCATCCGGATGGCAGCCTGCTTGACTCCTACCTGCTGGAGCTCAGCGAGCCCAGCCGTTTGTCCATCAATCTCAGCTCTGAAGAGATCAATCCCTATCTCCTCGTGGTCGACAGAGACTGCGCTGCGGTGGGGGAGGTTGACGATATCGATCTCGCTGCGGGGAACCTGGATGCCGCCCTGGTACTGGACCTTCGCCCGGGCAATTATTTTATTATCGCGAAGGCCGCCGCCGCTGCCACAGGCGCTTATCAACTCACCACCACCTGTGAGCCGCTGGATATCTGTTCGGATTGCCGGGTCGCAGAGCTTGGCTGCGGGGGAGAGGTGGTTGAGGATGGGCTGTTTGAAGACGACTGCAGGCTGACCGATGGTACCTTCATCGATGTGTTCACCTTTGATGTGGCGGAGGCTGCCCGCGTATCGCTGTCGCTGTCATCGCTCGAGTTCGATACCTATCTACTGGTCTACGATGAAAACTGCGAGGTGGCCGGGGTCAACGATGACTGCCAGGCAGGAAACCTCAATCTTTCCTGCCTGACGCTTGACCTGGAACCGGGCGCCTATTTTGTCGCAGTCAACAGCTATTCTCCGGGGCAGACAGGTCTCTACCAGTTGAGGGCTGATTGCCGTACGGGTTTTACTTTCTGTGATGACTGCATCGCAGATTCCATCTCCTGCGATGGGCAGGTGGCAGGGTTCCTTGAGCCGGAGGATTGCCCCCTGGTGGATGATGGAAGCCTCATTGACCTCTATACCTTCGAGGTCGCTGTTCCTGGCCCGGTTATCATCGACCTGGCATCCCAGGAGTTCGATTCCTTCCTTCGGCTTTACAATCGCGATTGCGAGGAGGTGGCAGTCGATGATGATGGCGGAGATGGGAGCAATTCCAGGATGACGATTGACCTGGAGGCCTGTACCTATGTGGTCGGGGTCAACAGTTATTCAAACGGGGAGGTCGGCGCCTATGAGCTGTCCATCCGCTGTCCGGATGTTCGTTTCTGCCGCGATTGCGAGGTGGGCAGTATCGCCTGCGGTGAGAGGATGGAAGGGTCCCTGGATGAGGGAGATTGTGCCCTGGCCGACGGGACGCTCATCGACTCCTACACCTTTACCCTTGAGCGGACCTCGATCGTGTCCATCACGCTCCGCTCAGGTGATTTTGATACCGCGCTGAACCTGTCCGACAATTTCTGCGAGACCTTTCTCAACAATGAAGACTGCAACCCCGGGAACTTCGAAGTTTCCTGTATCGAGTCGGTAACTCTCAACCCCGGGACCTATACCATCGGAGCCAGCTCCGCCGGCGCAGGTGAATCAGGCCCCTACCAGCTCGAGGTCACCTGTGAGCCGGCGAACGCATGCGGAGACTGTGCGGATGGAGAGATTGAGTGTCCGGCGCTGGTCGATGGCACCCTGCAGACCGATGATTGCTCACTCGAGAACGGGCGCCTCTTCGATTCCTACCGGCTGGAGGTTGCTGAAACACAGGATTACGTTTTGAGCCTGGTGTCGGGGAATCTCGACACCTTCCTTTACCTCTATAATGGAGATAATTGTGAGGAGATCAGCTTCGATGACGATGGAGGCGAGGGCATCAACTCGCGCCTGGAGCTCGAGCTCTCCCCCGGCACCTACTGGATTCTGCCCAGCTGTGTTGATCCCGCAACAGAGGGGACCTACATACTGGAGGTTACCTGCGACGAGCCCGGACCCTGTCCTCCCTGTGAAACAGGGGAGGTAACCTGCGGCAAGCCGCTCGATGCGGTCTTTCCGTTGCAGGCGTGTATGCGTGCCGGTGGCCAATCCGAGGACATCTACCTGGTTGCCGTGGAAGACGGCTTGCTCAATATCAATCTCTCATCGCGTGACTTCGACACCCACCTGACAGTTTACACTGCAGCTTGCGAGGTTCTGGCCTCCAACGATAATTGCGACCCGGCTGATGTGGAGAACTCGTGCCTGGTCATCGAGGTCGTTGCCGGCACCTATTACCTCGGCGTCAGCAGCTACGAGGCCGGCGAACAGGGTGCTTTTTCGCTCAATGTCACCTGTGGGGAGGACGAGGTGGTTGACCTTTGTTCGGACTGCCTGGCCGGTGAAATCCTCCCGGGCCGGAGCCAGGGAGGAGATTTTCCCGGCGATCTTTGTGCGCCTCCCCCCCCCGGCGAACCAGCGAACCTCTGGCGGTTGGAGCTCGAGGAACTGTTTGTCGGCACGATCCTGCTGGAGTCCGGCGAGTTTGATACGATTCTTGAGCTGAAGAACGTCAACTGCGAGAACGTGATCAGCAATGATGACTGCGACCAGACCACGGTGAACTCCTGTCTCGAGGTTGAGCTCGATCCGGGGGTTTATTTCCTGGGCGTCAGGAGCTTTGAAGCGGGAGGTTCCGGTGCCTACACGCTCTCCCTGCAGCCAGAGACAGGGCCGGTGCGCAGCATCGGCCCCTTCCTGCGGGGCGATGTCGATCAGAACGCCAATCTCCAGTTGACCGACGCGGTGGGGATTTTCTCCTATCTCTTCCTCGGCGGAGTGGAGCCCGGTTGCCTGGCCGCGGCCGACTCCGATGGGACGGGCGAGATCAACCTGACATCCGGGGTTTTCCTCCTGCGTTTTCTCTTCCTCGGTGGGCCGACCCCTATGGCGCCTTACCCGGAATGTGACCGCTCGAGCAGCGAAACAGATCTCGGGCTGGGGTGCCGCCAACCGCAGGAGTGCTTCTGACCGGGGCTGATGTCAGGATGCCAATTGGCACTGGGGTCCTCGAGGTTCTTCATAACCGGGCGCCTTTCGTTTACTATGCCAGTGTTCGAAAGATCAAATTCCAACGGATAGGGACTCT
>JAYGDV010000058.1:0-3109 GCA_046582735.1 Planctomycetota bacterium | reverse complement strand
TCGCCGACGGTTTTCCTCCACAACTCTTTTCCGTCCAGGTCGAGGGCCGTGACGATGACCTGGTTCTTATGGGAGAAAACCAGGTAGACCCTTTCTCCATCGCAGGCTGGTGAGGAGTTGGCCCAGCTTCTGCCTTTCATGCTCGGTGAATCCCATCCGCTCTCATGAAGTTTCCGGTTCCAGAGGAGCTTGCCGCTCTTCCGGTCGTAGCAGAGCGCGAATTGCTCCTTTCGTTCTTCATCTGCAGTGGTGAGGAAAATCCTGCCTGCCACCACTGCGGGAGAGGAATGGCCGCGCCCCGGAACCTCCGCTCTCCAGAGGATGTTTTCTGTTTCACTCCATTTGACAGGAGGGTCCGAACACTCGGCGATCCCGTTTCCGTTCGGCCCTCTCCAGTATGGCCAGTCGGCCCCGGCCGAGGATTTCTGCTCATTTGCCTGCAGGTCTTGAGCCAGGAGTAGAAGGGCCCCTGCCAGCAGGGTAAGCAGGCAGGCTTCTGGCTTAATGTCTGCGTGTCTGGCCATCTTGATGGGTATCCTGGCGAAAAAATTCATCCGGGTTGCGGAGTAAAAGATCCACAGGGTATTCTCTCACAGCTTGCTTCGGGGTAGAACATTGACTTGAGGCTTCTGAAGGAAGAAGCCGGAGCCTGTAAACAGGTCATTTGCAGATTGGCTAATATGGGATCAGGATCCTGCCGGTTCAAAGATACTTTGGCGGTGGCGGCAGCGCTGGCCTGTCTTGCTTTCTGTGGGTGCTCCGGTATCTCTCAGAGCCAATCCGTAGTACAGCCCCCTGGAGTCAGGGTCTGGGCTGCCGGCTCCACCGAGAAGATTCAGCCATCAGGCAGGTCGGAGCTTCCCCACAGGGGGCCCTGGGATGCACGGGCACGCAGGGTTCGTATCGAGGGCGTTCGGGGTGAACACGTCCCCTTCCACGTGGTGGTCACTGCAGACCGTGTGGACATCAGGGAGGTAACGGTGGAGCTTACCGACCTTCGGTGCGGTGACGCCGTTCTTCCTGCCTCCGAGGTGAAGGTCTACCTGGAATATTTCAGCAAGGTGTATGCTCCCTCGGGGAAAAATGGGCGGAAAGGCTATTGGCCCGATGCCCTTGTTCCGCTTACGAGGCCTTTTACGGTGAAGTCCTCGCGCCGGGATCGCGGTCCTGTCCTGCGCAACCAGCCCTTGTGGGTGGATGTGGAGGTGCCGCCCGGGCAGCGGCCTGGAGTTTACGAGGGACAACTGACCGTCCAGGTTGAAGGTAAGGAGGTCGGAAGGCTTGCCATTGAGCTGAAGGTCTGGGACGTGACCCTGCCGCCTGAGCGTAACTTCCCCGTCCAGTTCGGTTTCTTTTACGGCAGGGAGATCGCCCGGCTTCATGGAGTCAAACAGGACAGCGATGAATTCAGGGAGCTCTTCTTTGAGTACCTGGGCTATCTGCTGGATCACAGGGTTGACCCTGCATTTATTTCAATCGGTCTTGACGGCGGGCTTAAAGATGGCAGGTATGTGCTGGAGTGGACAGATCCCCGGATGGAGAAGTTCCTCTTTGAGAGGGGGCAATGCCGGTTCCTGATCGGGGCCGGGCCGCCGGGGTTGAGCAGGGAGGGGTTGACGAAAGAGCAGTACGAGGAATATGTCAGGCAGTACCTTCGCCAGGTCATTGCCCATGCCCGCAAAGCCGGCTGGTATGAGCGGTTGTCATTTACCGGCGCCGTCGATGAACCGCAGACCCGCAAAGAGTACGAAGCTGTACGCTACTGGGCAGAGCTGGTTCACTCGGTTGACCCGGATGTTCCTGTCGCTGTTACCGAACAGCCGATTCCCGACAAGACTGAATGGGGAACGCTGGTGGGCTATTGCAGCGAGTGGATCGTGCATGGAAATGTGCTGGATCGAAACAGGGGGGCGATCGCTGCGCGGCAGGCCGCCGGGGAGCGGGTCAGCTGGTATATCAGCTGCGACCAGCTCTATCCGCAGCCGAACTACTACATCGACCGTTCCGCGGCCGACTGCCGCATGATCTCCTGGATCACCTGGCGCTACAAGCTGGGCGGAATGCTCTACTGGGCCACGACCCTCTGGCGCGAAGTTCGTGACCCCTGGGCCGATGCTATCTCCTGGAAGCGCTCACACTGTAACGCCCCGGCCGCAGGTGAGGGAATGTTGCTCTATCCGGGCAACCTGGTTGAAAAATACACCGGGCAGGAGAATGTCTATGGGCCGGTCGGGTCTCTTCGCTTTGCGCTCCTTCGCGAAGGCCTCGAAGAGCTTGAATTGCTCGAATTGCTGGCTTCTCTCGGTGGCAGGGAAACGGCAGATGCGATTGCTGCCTCCATCTGCCGGGACGTGAAGGATTTTTCGCGCGATCCTGAGGATATCGAGTCAGCTCGCCTGCGCCTGATCCGGAAAATTGCAGAGCTGCAGGGAGCGAAGCCCTGACCGTCAATTCTTCTTTTCAACAGTGGTTTTCGCCCCGAGCTCTTTTCGCCAGGCCCTGAGTTCAGCGAGCAGCCTGCCGGCGGTTTGCTCCTGCTGTGCAAAGAGGTTGTTTTTTTCCGAGGGGTCATCCTGCAGGTTGAAGAGCTCAACCTTTTTCTTGTCGAACCATTCAATCAGCTTCCAGGGGCCCTTGCGGATGGCGCCACCTGAGTGGCCACCGAGGAAGTGGGGCCTGGCGAGGGGGTAATGCCAGAAGAGGGGGGTGGTCCGCGGTATGTCCCCGGGTTCTTTCAGGTGGGCAAGTATCGAGCGGCCGTCGAGTTTCTGCTTTGCCGAGGGGGTGATCCCGGCGGTATCGAGGAAGGTCGGATAGAAATCGATGTTGCTGGTCGGTGTGGAGCAGGTTTTCCCGGCGGGTACGACAGCGGGCCACTGCACCACGAGGGGAACCCGGATGCCTCCCTCGTAAAGAGAGCTCTTGCCGCCCCTCAGCGGCGCGTTGCTGGTGACCTGGGATTCACCACCATTGTCGCTCGAGAAGACCACCAGGGTGTTGTGGTCGAGCTTCAGCTCCTTGAGCTTCTCCAGGATCATTCCGACGCCGTCATCGATGCTCTCGAGCATCGCGGCGAGGTGGGGATTGTGATCAGGGGCCCAGTGGTTGC
>JAYGDV010000050.1:0-6229 GCA_046582735.1 Planctomycetota bacterium | reverse complement strand
CCGGTTGCAACAGCATGGATAACGCCTTCGAGGCCCTGCGCCTCGGAGCGATTGATTACATCACCAAGCCCATCCTCGACTTTGAAGCCGATCTCCTGAAAACCGTCGAGACTGTACTCGAGGGAAACGCCCCTACTGGCGAAGGGGCAGCGGAAACAGGTAAAGAAAGGCTCCAGGAGGCCGAAGAAAACGACAGGCCGCAGGTTTGCAGCGGGCAGGGTGAGAACACAACCATGCTGCTCGAGGAACTTGCCCGCCTTGGCGGCAGCAGGTTGTCAGATTCGCGGGAACAGGGCCTGGCCTGGAAAACACTGGAGCAGGGCTTCGGAGTCCATGCTGCGCTTGTGATCAACCAGGAAGAAGGAGATTCCTGGCAGTGCCTGCAGAACTGGGGATTCAGCGAACTCTCAACCCCCCGCGACCTGTGGCACACAGGTGGAGCACCCCGTGGTCCAGAGCTGCCCGGCTGGTCAGGAGTCCTCCACATTCCCTTCCGGGGAAATCCAGGTGAGGAGCTGCTCCTGCTGCTCTTTTACCGCGATGTGGAAGCTTCTCAGCCGGCTGGTTACCCCCTTAAAACGCTCGCCGCTGTTTTCAGCCATGTCTTTCGGGATTGCCGGGCTGAGGCACATACCATCCAGAGGGTCACTGCAGACGCCCTCAATCCCCAGTACAATACCTGAGGACAGGTAACTGGCCTGGCCGGGACCCCATAGCCGGACTTGACGGCAGGGCCCAGGGTCCCTATAAAAAATCGGGTTCTGTTTCGGTATTCAGAAGCGCGGTTGCACTTCCATTGAACCTGCGGGGATTCATGAAAGCGTTTCGTAATAAGCTCCTGGCCCTGGCCACGGTAATCCTGGTCCTGCCTGCAGGTATCCTCAGGACCCAGCAGGAATCCTCAACGCGCCTTTTCCCCCCCACATCGCAGGACTTCCAGGCTCTCTGGCAGGAACTGCGGGAACGCTCCGAGGAAGGTGACTGGATGAGTGTTCTCGAAAAACTGGAGACCTGGATCGGGCTTCTGGACAAACCCGGAATCAACCTGGTCATTTCCAACGATGCCGGGATCAGCCTTGGAGTGAGAAATGCCCTGGGGCGTTTCGTTCACCTGCTGCCACCTGAATGGAAAGAACGCCTGCGGGAGAGAATAGATGGCCGGTTCGGTACCCAATGGAAAAACGAAATCCTTGATACCGCAGCTATGCTCACGGATCGTCCCCGGGCTCTTCTGCGCCATCGCATTTTACGGGATTTCCCCGAATCCACCCTGGCCCCCAGGATCCTCATGGAAGAGATCGATTACAGGATTCTTCGCGGCGAATGGCCACAGGCGAAGCACTGGTCCGGCCGGCTCCTTGATCTCAGCGCAACAGGAGCCCTCCAGCTGTCCACGGAGAATAAAACCAGGACGCTTGCCTGCGCCCTGCAGGCGGACCTGGCACTTGCCGATTCAGCCTCGTTCTCTCTCCACCAGGAACAATTGAAAACCTTGCTGGCCAGTGAACCCCCGCCCTCCCGGCAAGGAGCTGCCTTCGAGAACCTGCTTTCCATTTCCGGCGAATCCATCCGGGCTCCCGCTGACCGGCCCAGGTCCGGCCTGAGTACTTTTCTCGACCCGGCCGGGTACAGTCGAAGTGCCGGCGGCAGGAAACAGGCTTTCAGACTCGGCGGCGTTGTGTGGAGAGAACAGTCCGGCGAAGAGGATTTTCGCCGTTTCGCCAGCGAAAGGCGAACCGCACGGGATGGGTCCACCCAGGGGGGGACGGACATACCCATCCCCTACCATCCCGCCCTCGCAGCGGGGCTGTTGCTTCTCCAGCATGAAAGCCATATCAGCGCCGTCGACCCCGGCAGTGAGGAGCTTCGATGGAGGCGCTTCCTGGGACCTCGAAGAGCCGGCTACCTACAGCCTGTCTCACCCGTCACCAGCGAAGAGATCTGTTACGCGGTACATGGAAACAGCGTCCAGGCATTCTCCCTCGCCTCGGGAGCCCCCCGGTGGAAACACACCTTCACCTACGATGCGCAGATCCAGGACCTGGGATTCTCCCCGATTGCCGTGCCAGCTGAAGATCCGCTTGCAGAAAAGCAGGAGAGCATCATCACCCCCGCTGCCGGTACTGCCCTCAAGGGCGGAATCCTCCTGCCGGTAAACGTCCGGTTGGAAAAACAGGTCCTCTCCTACCTGGCAATGATCAATGCCGGTGGTCAGCTGGTATGGAAAACTTTCCTCGGAAGTACACCGAACGCTGACTACCTCGGACTGGGCTCAAATCCATCTCCTCCCCTGGTGGCCGGAGAAAACGTTCTCTACCTTGGCAACCGGGGCTTCATCTGCAGTGTAGACAGCGAGGATGGAACGATTTTCTGGATCAAGGAGTACGAGACGCTCTCACCCCGCGGCCTCAAGGAGGCTATTCGCGAGGAAAACCGCTGGCACCCCAACGCCCTGCTTCCAATTGGACAGGGAACAGTTCTCGCCGCACCCCAGGACTCAACCCGCCTGTTGTGCATCCGGGCAAGCGATGGAGCGACCACCTGGCATTGCCCCCGGGAAGAACACTCGAACCTGGTTGGCAGCAATGCCAACGCCTGCTTTCTCTCAGGAACCCGGGTGCGTGCCATCGGCATTTCCGAAAGCAATCGTGGAAAGACCCTCTGGAGCTTTGAACTCGGACCCGGGCACACTCCCCAGGGAAGAGGATTTCAACTCGGCGAAAGAATCTTCCTCAGCACCCGCGAAGCTCTACTGCAGCTCTCTGCCGACAGAGGAAAGCTCCTCGCGCGTGACCTCTGGGATTTCCCTGGAGCAGGGGGCAATATGCTTCTTGCCGATACCCACCTGGCGGTAATCCACCCCGGAGGATTCCTCCTCTACAACGGGCTGAGCAGAGAGCTTGAAAGGCTTCGTGGCCGCGGAAAGGATTCCCGTTACTGGCTGGAATCCGCCAGTCTCAACCTGAGGTCGGGAAACCTTGAGGCCGGAATCAGGCAGCTGGACTCGTGGATCGAGAGCAAGCCGACCCCTCCCGCCCCGAATTCAAGCCTGGACAGACTCCAGCTGGCAATTGCTGAAACACTCGGACGACTTGGCGAGGAAGCCAGTGGTGAGCTGGCTGAAAAACTGCTGGGAATTCGCCCACAGGTGGAAAATGACCCTGTAAGAAAGCTCAGGGCCAACATTGACCTCGGCCTGTTCCTGGTGAAAGCCGGCAAAGAGGTAAAAGCCCTCAGGGCCTTCCACGAGGCGCTCCGATCTGATGTAGAGAAGCCCTCCCCCGAAACCCTCAGCTTCAGGGGGATCCCGGGCAATAAGACCGTATACCTGGTTGACGGGTTGCTGCCCATACCTGCCGAAGACTACATCCGCTCGCAGATCGAGAGCCTGCGCCAATCGGTTGCAAAACCGGGGCTGGTATTCCAGCAGATCGAGGTGAAAGCCGGCAAGGCCCTGGAGGGTGCCCGCACTGGCGGCGAAATCTACGGGCTGCAGGAGGTCATCCGGCTCTATCCCTTCACCGAGGCCGCGGCAGAGGCCTACAAGGAGCTTTCTATTTCCTATCTCGGCCGGGGAAATACCGACCGGGCAGCGAGGGCGTTGCTGAGCTACGTTGAGGACTACCCCCTCAGGTTCGATTCCATCCGCACAGCCCTGCGAGCCGCGCAGCTGCTTTATGAGTCCGGCAAGCGGGCGAGGGCCAAGGCTCTCTACGAGAAAATTCTGTCGGAGCATGCCGACAAGCGGGTGGAGCCGGTACCCGGAATGGAGCCCAATGACACCGTTGGCTCCTATATCCGCAGGCGTTTTACCGATCCAGCCCTCGCAGAGGTCAGGACTTCCGATGTTCATCGCCTGCGCATACCTCTGCAAATGACCTGGCGCTCCCCTGCTGATCTGCTGTCGCCGGAAAAGATCTTCCTGGAACCCGAAGGGCGGCTTCCCCGGGAAGCGGCCGGGCTCTTCTTTACCCAGTCCAGCGAGATCATCGAATGCCGGAGCACCCACACCGGCATTCCCGCGTGGACCATCAACCTGTCAATGATTCCCGGCTACGTGATCGATCCGATCCAGTACCGGAACTTCCGCTTTGCCCGAAGTGGCGACAAGATCATCCGTGGCGCCTTCGCCGACGACCTCCTTGTCCTTCATGACCATCGGAACCTTTTTGCCGTCGATCCTGCCAGGGGCAAGGTGCGCTGGAATGTCCCCGTCGGGAAATCTTCCGGGCAGAAAACTTCCTTCCTGCAGAAACCCGGTCCCGTGTTCAGGCAGCTCAGCGAACGAATCCGGGGGTGCCTGGTAACGCCTGGAAGAATCTACCTTACCAGCAGCCACAGGTGGCTCTATTGCTTTGATTACAAGGGAATGGAGCTCTGGAAAAAGGAGCTTGATTTCGACCCCGCACAGACGAAGCCCGCGAGGGCAGGAAACGAGATCTTCGTTCTCCAGCAGCGCAGCATGATCTACAGCGCCTTCAATATCCGGGATGGCAGCCCGGGGATCGCCTTCAACATCGAAACCCGGTTCGAAGGCTCCAGGCGCACAGGAGAACCGACGGCGCTTGGCGGCGGACTCTGCCTGCTGCCCCTCACCAGGGCGGTGCTCCTGCTCGATCTCTCCAGGCGGGCAGTCCTGTGGGAATTCCAGCCGCCAGACAGCACGATTGAGCAGGTATTCTATTTCCCCCATTCTCCCGGAGAGGTCATCGCCGTGCTGAGCCGGGGAGGAAAGAAACCCGCCCTCGTCGGCCTCGCAATCGAAGATGGGAAAGAGGACTGGCGGTACGAAAAGTTTGAGGAGGGTCCCTCCTATTTCTCGATCTTCCGCGACGAACACCAGCTCTTCATCATCCACGGCACCGACCGCCTGGAGCTCCTGGCCCTGGAGGTCCGCCACATTCCCGCCACAAAGAAAACCAGTGTCTCTTCACTGTGGCCCCAGAAGGAAATTCACCTCGGCACCTTTCTCGGACGATCGAGAAACCGGCGGCTGCATATCCTTGAAAACGCAATTATCTTCCCCGATCCGGGCCAGTCGATCTCCATCTACGACCGCGTCAAAGGCACCCTCCTCAGGCCGATCGAGCCCAACCCCCTCAGCAGCTTTCTGATCGAGAAAAGATCCTACCGCAGCGCAGCAGTCGGCGGGCACCTGGTGCTGCTGACAGACGGAGGAGGCTGCGGATTCAAGGGCGCGCCGGGCTCCTCCACCCCGGCAGACGCGGCCCGCAAGCGGATGGCCCTCATCGACAACTATACCGGCAACAGGAAGAACTCCGGGGTGATCATCGACCTTGCACTGGCGTACTTCCAGGCAGGCGACCATGGAACCGCGATCAGCCTGCTCAACCAGGCATCCAGGTCGGAAGAAATACTTGGATCCAGCGATGCGAAAGGCCGTGAAGACATTGCCTTCCTGCTCGACGGCATCAAGCAGGAGGCCATGAAATATCTCGCGGCGAGAGAAATTACTGCGCGTAAAATCGAGACTCCCCCGACGATCGATGGCCGGCTTGAAGATTCCTGGAGCTATGCCCACCGGGTACTGATCACAGGGCCTCGCAACCTGAACCTGATCCCATCACCGGGAAACAACCGCCAGTGGGAAGGCGAAGAGGATCTCTCGGCGATTCTCTACACCGGCTGGGATGAAACCTATTTCTACTTCGCCCTGGATGTCGAGGATGATGTCCTCAGGGCCTACGACCGGGAAGCCGAGAACTGGAAAGGCGATTGCCTCCTGATCGGCCTCGACCCGGATGGGGATGGAGGCTACCGACAGGGACGCGATGACCAGCTGATGACCCTGGGCCTGACAATCCCCAAGCGCCGCAAAGATGCCAAGGGAGAGGACCCTCTCGGTGGCGGCGAAGGAGGTGAACTGGAAGAAGATGAAGATGACCAGCCCCAGGGCCTCTTCTCGGTCAAAAAGAAACCTGATTCAAGCGGTGCTGTTTACGAGGTGGCGCTCCCCTGGTCGTCCTTCCCTCGCTTTGCGGAGGGTTCCAAGCCATCTCCCGGATTCAGCTTCGGCCTCAGCCTCCTGCTCACCGATGATGATACCGGCCGTGGTGCAACCAAGACGCTGAGCATCAATCCCTGCCATCTCATTCCTCGTAAGCAGCGCAACATCTGGATCTGGCGGTTCATGATCCCGGAGTTCTTTCCCCGCGTCAAATTGCGCTGAGCAGGATATCGTCCCGACCGTAACCAGGCCCGAAGCAGG
>JAYGDV010000487.1:0-6841 GCA_046582735.1 Planctomycetota bacterium | reverse complement strand
ATAACCGATGGGATTTATACGCTGGCCTTCCTCTTTACCGGCGGAGATCCCATTCCCGCGCCCGGTATTACCCGTTGTGACCATGACCCTACAGACGACCAGCTTCACTGTGTCAGCTATTTACCCTGCCGCTGCGGCGGTATCATCGGAGGTACCTGTGCCAAGGGGCAGCTCTGCGACCGCGCGACAGGTCTCTGCCAGGGGGCAGACATCCCCGGTGAGTGCGTCGAGGTTCCCGAAGAATGCCCGGATATCAACGACCCGGTCTGTGGCTGCGATGGGGTGACCTATAGAAACGACTGTGAGCGCCGCCGGGCGGGTGCCATGAAGGCTTCCGATGGCCCCTGTGATGGAGGCTGCGGTGGTATTCGTGGAATCCCCTGCCGCGACGGGGAGTTTTGTGATCATCCCGTCGGGCAATGCGATGTGCTGGATGCCATCGGCGAGTGCGAACAGATCATGAGAGGCTGTCCAGATGTCTGGGACCCGGTCTGCGGCTGTGATGGAGTGACCTACTCCAACGACTGCGAACGCATCAACGCCCGGGTGCAGAAGGACCACGATGGAGCCTGTGGGCCGAAGCGATGCGGTGGCATAGTCGGCCTGCTCTGCGATGAGGGCGAGTACTGCGATATGCCCTCAGGCACCTGCAATGCTGCTGACATGCTCGGCGAGTGCGTGATGGTGGCGGAGAACTGCCCCGAGATCTGGGACCCGGTCTGCGGCTGCGATGGCCGGACCTATTCCAACGATTGCGAACGTATCCGGGCTGGGGTGGCCAAGGCCGGCGATGGAGAATGCGGCGCGGTCCGGAACTGCGGAGGTTTCGCCGGCCTGCTCTGCGAAGAGGGCCAGTACTGTGACATGCCCGAGGACTCCTGCAACTTCGCCGACATGCTCGGGGAGTGCGTGGTGGTGGCGGAGGCCTGCCCCGAGATCTGGGACCCGGTCTGCGGTTGTGATGGAGTGACCTACTCCAATGACTGTGACCGTATACGCTCACGCGTCCCCAAGGCCCACGATGGCGAGTGCGAGTGACCGCGCACCTTGTTCAATAGAGCTCTGTACGGCAGAATACAGGACGGGCGATGGCCCCCCTGGACATTGAAGGAGCTCAAAGATGAGTAACAAGGCTGTAAGGATATTTGTCGTTTCCTGTTTTTGCGTCATCCTGGCCTCGACGGCGTTGCAGGCACGCAAACCGAACGTTATTTTCATCATGGTCGATGATCTCGGCTGGATGGATCTCGCCTGCCAGGGAAACAAGGTCGTCGATACCCCCAACATCGACCGCTTCGCGGCTGAGGGCATGCGTTTCACGAGCGCCTACTCGGCGGCCCCGGTCTGTACGCCCACCAGGGCGGCGGTGCTCACCGGCAAGTCCCCTGCGCGCCTGCACATCACGACCCATGCCCCGGGCGGCTTCCTGCCGAAAACATCGAAATTCCTGCCGGCGAAGACCCTCATCGATCTTCCCCTCGAGCACCTGACCATCGCCGAACGCCTCAAGGAGGCCGGGTACCGTAACGCCTTCCTCGGCAAGTGGCATCTTGCCGGTGACTCGAGGCGCGGTGCGAAGGGCCGGGGGAATGTGGAGTTCCACCCCGAGGCGCAGGGCTTTGATGTCAACATCGGGGGGTGCGCCTACGGTGGGCCACCGACCTATTTCGATCCCTACAGGATCCACACCCTGGCGCCGCGAAAGAAGGGGGAATACCTTCCCGACCGGCTCGTCGATGAGACGATCTCCTTTATCCGCAAGAACAGGGACAAGCCCTTCTTCGTCAATCTCTGGCCCTACACGGTTCACTGGCCGGTGGAGGCGCCGGCGAAGCTGGTGGAGAAATATTCAAAGCTCAAGGATCCCTGGATGCGCAACCACGGCTACGCAGCCATGATCGAGGCGATGGACACGGCCTTCGGCAGGCTCTTCGCCGAACTGAAGAACCTCGGGCTCGAAAAGGACACCCTCGTCATGCTGACCTCGGACAACGGTCCTTTCCTCGGAGTGGCCGGCTGTGAACCCCTGCGTGAGGGAAAGGGGTACCTCTACGAGGGTGGAATCCGGGTGCCGCTGATGGTGCGCTGGCCTGGCCGTGTGAGGGCCGGCAGCACCTGCGATACGCCTGTTATCAGCATGGACTACTATCCGACCATCCTCGCTGCGCTCGGTCTTTCGCGCCGAGGTGGGGAGGCTCCCGACGGCGAGAGCCTGCTGCCCCTGCTGGAGGAGAAGAAAGGCTTCAAGGAGAAGCCCCTCTACTTCCACTTCCCCAACTTCTCCTGGCATATGAAGAACCGCCTCGGGGGCGCTGTTCGCGATGGGAAGTACAAGCTCATCGAATGGTACGACGACAACTCCTTCGAGCTTTATGACCTTGCCGCCGACATCGGCGAGAAGAAGGACCTCTCAAAAAAGATGCCGCAGAAGGCCGCAGAGCTTCTGGGTAAGCTGCGGGCCTGGCGCAAGAGCTCGGGAGCTTGGATGCCCCGCAAGCGTGAGAGCTGAGGCGAGGCATGGAAAAGGTCAACTGTCCGGGGATGGATGAGGTCAGGCTCTACAGGGGAACCCGTTCCCTCAGTGATGCCCTGTTCCTGTCTACGGCGGCGCACGAGCTGCGCAAACGGTCGCCCTCCACCCGGATCATCCTGGAAACCCATTGGCCGCAGATTTTCTACGGGAACCCCTCGGTGGATGCGGTCTTCCCCTCCGGCCCGAGGCCGGGTAAGGGGGCGATCCCGGTCAGCTACGAGGATCCCTGGCCACCTCCCGGCCGCCACGTCCTCGAGACCATCTGTTCCAACCTGGGCATGGAGGGCCCGGACCTGCGCACCTACTACTATGAGCTCGACCCCGAGCGTATCCGGGCACGGCAGATCGTGCGGCCAAGCAGCCGTCCGCTGGTCGTTGTCAATCCCTTCAG
The DNA here is from genome assembly GCA_046582735.1 of Planctomycetota bacterium. GTDB lineage: Bacteria > Planctomycetota > UBA8108 > UBA8108 > UBA8108 > UBA8108. The sequence goes on along the minus strand of JAYGDV010000487.1, from coordinate 3,917 downwards.
CAGCTTCTTTGCCGCCAGCAGCAAGCAGTGGAATTTTCATCACTGGGAGAAGTTCCTCGACCTGCTGCCGCCTGAGATCGAGACGGTTCGCTACGGCAACCCGGAGGAGCCTGCCACGCCGACGGAGCGCGAGCATCACCGCGAGATGATCGGGGTCGACCTGAGGGTGTTCGCCTCCATTCTCCGCAACGCCGATGCATTTGTCGGGCAGGAGTCGGGGCTCGCGCATCTGGCCACGGCGCTGGGGGTTCCCTCTGTCGTGATCTTCACCGGCTACGGTTCGCCGGAGGTGCTCGGCTACAAGGGCAACCTCAACCTGGTGCCGCAGCTGCCCTATGCACCCTGCTGGGAAAAGGATGGGTGCGAGCCCTGCAGGGGCGAGATCTGCACCAGCGCCGTCGAGCCTGAATTTGTTGCAGAGAACCTGCTCGGCCTGCTGGCCGCAGGAGGCCGGAGAGGCTGAGATTTTTCAGGGGCAGTCCGGGGGTGTCTCGCAGTCGATATCGTCAGCGGTAGTGTCCTGTCCGCATTCGGGGAAGGGGGCGGCGGGAAGCCGCCCGCCGATGAAGAGGTAGTTCAGGATGAAGATCGCATCGGTCAGCTCGACGGATGCATTGTCGTTCACATCTGCTGCATCGAGACAGGCCGGTATGCGCCCGCCGATGAAGAGGTAGTTGAGGGTGAAGACTGCATCTGTGAGCTCGATGCCCTGGTCGCTGTCGACGTCGCCGCGCAGGAACAGGGGGGAGTTCTTTTCCTGCAGGTAACAGAAACCTTCCGCAACCCCGGCGCTTCCCCGCGAGGTGGTTACCGTGACGGCGACACACCCTTCTGTTTCGCATTCGGGGGCGGTCACGTCGATGGTCTGTCCATCTTCACGCAGGGAGTGCTCCGCCGCAGTGCCGCAAACCTCTACCGAGAGCCCCGGCTGGTCGAGATGGGTCCCGGTGACCTGGAAGACCTGCCCGGCCTCACCTTCGCCTCCTGTGATGGATGAGATCGCCGGGGCGGCTGTGATGATGGTGATGCTTCCCTCTTCGAGGGCCGGAACCACCGACTGCCCGTTCTCATCGGTGAGGACGTTCCTTACCGGGGCGCGGACATTGGGGGCAAAGGCGATGCGGTCGAATCGCAGGCCGGTTTCAGTGGCTTCATCCGCCAGGACCCTGAAACCGATCCTGCCGATGCGCTGGCTGGTGCCGGCCGGCAGGCGCTTTTCGTCGAAGGTTCCCCCTACATCGTATACGCAGCCGAAGCCGAGGCTGCCGTTTTCCTGCTCGATGCGTCCGGAGAAGTAGTCGGCCGCGGCGGCCGCGGTGTCTTCGTTGGTGAGCGAGGTGACCTCGATGTCCGCCGGGTCGTAGCGGATGGCGTAGGAGAACCCGAGGGCGGTTTCGTCGTTATCGCAGAGCACCTCGATGGAGTTGTCGCCGCTGCCGGTCAGCGCGAGTGCGGGGCCGAAGAAGAAACGGTTATCTCCCCGGCAGAGGTTCGGGGCCAGCAGGGCGGCCGCCAGCAGGATGGTCTGGGTTCTCAGCATGGTCTTCTTCCGTGGTTACGGTCATCGATCAACTTCGCGACCGGTCGCGAAGAGCAGGCATGGATGTTAGCACTCCAGCGAGGGTGTGGAAAGTTCCAGTTAGGCAGAGTGTCCAGGGCGGTTGGGTGGAGCCAGGCGCCCCGTGCCGGGAGCATCGGGCCAGGGGGTGAAGGACATCGATGCGGCATCGTAGCGCCGTGCGCTGAGGTCGATACCTGCCGGGGTAATCTCGAGCAGGTGGTAGGCCCGCTCGTAGCGTGAGTGGGTGGCTGAGCCGGGGGTGGCGAGGGTGATGGGTGTGTGTTCACCGCTGGGCAGCACGAAGCGGTTGTGGAGGTGGCCGTGCAGGAGGAGTTCAACCTTTCCCTTATGGGCGACCGAGAGCAGCTCCTCTGCATCCCGAAGCCCGTGATACGCTCCATCCAGTTCCCCTGTGCTGCGGCGAACTCCGTAGTGGAGGGCAAGAAGCTTGCGGCGCCCCTCGAGGGCAGGGTCGGCAAGGATCTTTTCGAGGCGTTCGAGCTGTCCGGCTCCGACCAGCCCGGAAGAGTCATGGAAGGCGTTGACCCTGCTGTCGCGCAGGGCAATGAGCGCGACATCATCGCCCAGCAATCGGACAATAGGGGGAGGGTTGTCGAGGTCGCTCTGCTCCCAGGGCCCGAAGAGGAGCTCGTAGGAGCCTTTTTTAACCGCGTCGGACACGTAGAAATCATGGTTGCCGGGGATTCCAGTGATGCCGGGAACTCCCAGCAGGGGTTCCAGCAGGCGATGGGCCTCATTGAACTCGCTGTCGAGGGCCAGCCCGGTCAGGTCGCCTGTGAAGAGGATGTGGTCAGCCCCGGTTTCCTGGAGGTCGGCCACCAGGGCCTCGGTGATCCGGCTGGCCTCCCGGAAGTCGTTTTTGCGTCCGAGCAGCTGCAGGTTGAGCCACCCGACGATGCGCTTGGAGAACATCGCCCGCCAGGGGATGGCGCCCGTAGTGGCGGTAATATGGATATCGCTGAAATGGGCGATCTTCATGAAGTTGTTCCCTGTCTCAACCGTCGATCCCAGGGAGAAGGAGAGTCGAATTGAAAACCGGGCCTTCCCAGCAGATCCGCCTGTTGATGAAATCACCACCGGGCTCCTTGCGGATAGGGGCAACGCAGCCGAAGCAGATGCCGAAGCCGCAGCCCATCATCGATTCGAGACAGATCTCGCAGTCGAGTCCGTTTTCAACCGACAGGTTCCTCAGGCTCTCGTTCATTCCCTGTGGGCCGCAGCCGTAGACGCGCGCCTTACTGTCGCCCGCATCTTTTTTCCAGAGCTCCAGGAAAAGGTCGGTGACGAAGCCGTGGAACCCTTCGCTGCCATCGTTGGTGGCCACGTGGGTGTCGATCGGGAGCTTTCTGAAATCTTCAATCCCCTGGAGGAACTCGCCTGTACGGGCACCCATGCAGAAGTGGATCCGGGGTGGCTCGGGTAATTCGAGCAATTTCAGCGCCAGGAAATAAAGTGGCGCCACACCGACTCCACCACCGACAAGGTAGACCTCCTCACCCGTCTCCGGTTGGGAGAAGGTGTTGCCGAGGGGGCCGATCACGTCGACCCTGGCGGGAGGTTCATCATTGCCGGAGGTTTCGGGGTCCGGCAGGGAGGCCATCCAGCGGGTACCGCGCCCCACCGTGGTATAGAGAATGTCATAGGTGCCGTTTTCCGGGTCGGCGCAGTAGACGCTGAAGGGGCGCCTCAGCAGCGGGTCAAATGATTCACCTTCGCTGCAGAGCACCTGCACGAACATGCCGGGCTTCGAGCGCCTGGCGATAGATTCTTCCCGCAGGCGCAGCACGTACCAGCCCGGGCCGATCCGGCGGTTGGAAACCACCTCGGAGCGCGGGGGGGCGAGGCATTCAGTCGGCTGGCAGTCGTTTGTCGACATGTTCAATCTTCCATGAGGGGTTCTTCACCTCTCCTCCAGGGTTCGCCTGAAGGCTTCCGGAAGGTAGTTTATTAGATCTGTGGCGGTGAGGGAAGGCTGTCCGAGAGATTCCGCCGCGATATCCCCGGCGAAGCCGTGCAGCCAGGCGCCCAGCTGGGCTGACTCGAAGCGTTCGACTCCCTGGCCCAGGAGCGCCGTGATGAGCCCGGTGAGTACATCTCCACTGCCGGCTGTCGCCATGCCGGCATTGCCGGTGAGGTTGACGTAGAAGCGGTCTCCATCATGAACGACGGTCCTGTTTCCCTTGAGCAGGATGGTGCCGCCACGCTCAGTGGCGAAGCGCTCCGTCTCTTTGAGCCGCTCATCATCTCCGCTGGGCAGGATGCCGGTGAGGCGTTTGAATTCCCCCGGGTGGGGTGTCCAGATCCGCTCGGCGCAGTCTCCGGGCTGGAGGCCATC
>JAYGDV010000388.1:0-2327 GCA_046582735.1 Planctomycetota bacterium | reverse complement strand
CATCGGGGTGGCAGGGGTTCCGCCCATGGACAAGAACACCACTGCCGGCAAGCAGATCAGGCGAAAAATTGCCGAACCTGCTATCCGTGAAATCCAATCGATCGAGGGTATTAAATTGGGCAGCTCTGAGTTTGAGAAAGAAATCCGCCCCCCAGCCACCCCCAGCGCACCCGGCAATAAAATTGCCGGCTCCGACCGATCAAAAGATGGAGATATCTTCTTCGACGATGACTCATTTGATGCAGAACTGATCGAGGAAAATACCGAAGGAGATGTGGGGTTCACTGATGCTGATTTCTCGTTTGATGAGGAAGCGGGTGAGGAAAGTGAAGATGTTGTCAACCAGATTGCCGGCGAAAGAGGTCAATCACCGAGGGGGCCGGCTCAATCCTTCGAAGGCGCCAGCGGAAACTACCGGCTGAATATTTCACGCCAGGACGGTCGTTACCTCCCACGTGGAAACGATGCAGGCCTGGCAGCCGGGGGGCAGCAGGCCCGGCAACCGCAACAGGCACAGACTGACGCCGAAGAGGTCCAGCAGGCAGAAACTGGGTTTGCATTCTCCGATCTCGGAGAGGAACAGGAAGAAGACCTGCTCGTGGTCAACGAAACCACCCTCAATACTTTTTCGTTTTACCGCAATCTCGACAGCCGCCTCAGCTTTCAGCAGTTTCGATCAAAGGCGCTCACCATCCCCGCGCCCTCCATTGGGGATGAAGGACTCGGGGAGAAAGGCTTCCGGAAAAAATACGGGGTGAATCCATTTGTCTCCACCAGTCGGGACCACCTCTCGACCTTCGGTATGGATGTCGATAACGCCGCCTGGGGACGAACCCGCGAAATCCTCAGGAGGGGAGAACTTCCGCAAAATGAGGTCGTTCGAGTCGAGGAATTCGTCAACAACTTCACCGATGAGCGTGCGGGCAACCCGCAAAGCGTATTCACCGTCTATACAGAGGGAGGACCATCACCCTTCGGCGACAGGGAACTGGAACTCCTCCAGGTCACCATCAAGAGCAGGAAGCTGCTTCCAGGGGAACGCAAAAACGCTGTGCTGACCTTCGCTGTCGACACCTCAGGGTCGATGGCCGCTTCTGAAAAACTCGAGCTCCTGCGTGAGAGCCTCAGGATACTGGTCTCCAACCTGAGCCCCAACGACCGGGTTGCGATCGTAGCTTTTTCCACCCATGCCTACGTAGTCCTTCCACACACATCAGTTCGCCAGCGCGCTCATATTATGGATGCGATCAACAGCCTTTCCCCTGATGGAGGAACCAACGTTGAGGCCGGGATAGACCTCGCCTACAGGCTTGCAGGGGAAAGCCACGACCGCAAGGCCGCCAACCGGGTGATTCTCTGTTCCGATGGTGTCGCCAACCTCGGATCCAAGGGCCCCGAGGCGATACTCAAAAGGATCCAGCGATTCGCCCGCGACAACATGATCTCTCTTTTCACTTTTGCATTCGGAAGTGGTGGCCGGCAGGCGGTGCAAGGCGACAAGATGCTTCAACGGCTTGCCAACGAGGGTGATGGAAGGTACCAGTATGTCGATACCAGCAAAAGCGCCCAGGACCTGTTCAGCCTCCCTGACCAACTGCAATTCCTCGCCAGTGACGCCAAGATCCAGGTCGACTTCAACCCGGAGGCCATCAGCCACTACCGGCTCCTCGGTTACGAAAAACGGGATATCGCGGATGTTGATTTCCGCAATGACAAGATTGACGCCGGTGAAGTCGGGCCGGGCTCTACAGTCACCGCCATTTACGAGATCAAGCGCGCACGCCCAAGCGGGAGCCTCGGACGCATCCACCTGCGCTACCGAGATGAATCCTCCAGGCGCTTTGAAGAAGTTGACTTCGATTTACCTACCGGGGTCCTGGCGGCAACAATAGCCGACACCACCGACCGCTTCCGCTTTATCGCCTCGGTTGCTGAATTCGCCGAGATCCTCCGGGGAAGCTACTATGCGCGGAACGGATCCTACGGCTCCATTCTACAGGTGCTGGACTCCAATTCAGCCCCCTGGCGTACCCGGGTGGACTGGAAAGAGGCTCATAAGCTGGTCTCTATCGCACAGGGCCTCTCAGCCGTAGAACACCTCCAGATGCTGGAAGGCCAGGAACACTTCGGGAACTGACCTCCCTGGGTGCCCTGGAATAAAAAAGGCCGCGGAAGGTGTCCCGTCCTGGCGAGGTTCGCTGGAGGGAACCGCGCCGGGAACACATCCACGGCCTTGTTTTTCAACGGGATCAACTCTTTGGAGCTTCGATCCTCACCACCTTTCCTTCCCAGAGGAAGGTGAGGCTGGAACCGAGAGCCAGGATCTT
>JAYGDV010000382.1:0-3432 GCA_046582735.1 Planctomycetota bacterium | reverse complement strand
GTTCCGCAGAGTCGCCGGGGACATCTCCTCCAGGAACTTCGTCACCTGGAACGTCTTCGCCGCCGATCTCATCCCCGAGCACCTCGCCTTCGGAAACCTCCTCTTCGGAGACCTCTTCCCCGGCAGCAGAATCGCCCGGGGTAGAATCCTCCTCAAAATCCTCACGATCTTCCCTGGGAGGAGGACCCTCGGGCTGGGGAAGGTCTTTCAGGCTACCGAGACCGAAGCTCTCGAGAAACAGGGGCGTCGTGTGGTAGAGAAAGGGCCGCCCAAGGCCGGGAGCCTTACCGGAGATCCTGATGAAGTTGCGGTCGAGGAGGGTCTTGATGGTAGGTGAACACTGCACTCCCCGGATGTTTTCCAGCTCCGCCTTGGTAATGGGTCCCTTGTAGGCAATGATTGCCAGGGTCTCGAGCGCGGCAGGAGAAAGCCTGCTGCTGCTCTGCTTGCTGTGCAGGCGGCGGAGCCAGGGATCGTACTGGGGAACCGTCATGATCTGCACGCCGCCGGAAATGTCCTCGATCCGGAAAGAGCGGCCCATATCGATGTACTCTTCGCGGAGCTTCTCGACCGCGGATCTTACATCGTGAACCCCGAACTCCAGCAGTTCTGCCAGTTCCCGGATCGTAACCGGCTCTCCAGCGCAGAACAGGACCGCCTCGAGGGCCCGGGGAAGCTCGTCTTCACCCAGGGCTGTAAGCTCCTCTTCTTCCTGCATGGAAATTCCAGGCTGTTCACCACCTGCATCGGTTTGCGCAGCGGTCTTCTCTTCGACCTCCTGCACCTGGTCTTCAGCTTGAGTGGTTTCTGCTTCTTCCATCATCTTTTCCATATCCGGCCCGGGTAGAAACGGGACTCCAGCCCGGGAAATAACCTCTTTTCACGAAACCGTTTTATCCTTCCAGAGCCACCATTTCAATTTTTCAACTTCAGGATTCTTTGTCTTTGTAAAATAAACGGCACAGCGAAAGACGTAGAGAACACAGCGGTCGATTTCAACACGGCGCAAATCGATCAGTTCCCGGTAGAGAAGCTCCGGACAGCGCTCCGCCAGGTCATCGAGTCCGCAGACTCCCAGGTCGAACAGCTCGGCGGCAATAATCGGGCCAACTCCCGGAATCTGCTGAAATTCCTCCCGCACCTCGATAGCCGTTTTCACCGCCTGGGTTTTCATCCTTCTTCCGCCGGCCATTCAATACGCACGCCTGTACGTAACCGGTAGAAGGCCTGGCGGATCTCCTCGACATCCGGGTCGCGCTCCATGTAGTTTTTCCTGATCTCTTCCTTAACCTCATCGTAGCTCCCCTCCGGTTCAATCCGCGTCACCTGGAAGAGATGGTAGCCTCCCCGGGGGTTCTCAACCGGCTGGCTCACCTCGCCGGGCTTGAGCGAAAAGATCACCTTTTTGAGCGATTCCGCCATCGGCGTCGCTGCAGTGAGTGGACCGAGATCCCCGCCGAGCGACTGGGTAACCCGGTCCTCAGATTCAGCCCTGGCTACTGCGGCAAACTCGACCTTCGCACCGACAATCTTCTCCCTTGCCTGCAGGGCCTTTTCCATGGCCGCCTTTTTCTTGAGAGCCTGCCCGGCAGTGGGCTGATCCTGGAAGGACGGAAAACTGTAGGCTATGTGACGTGTGTAAAATCTCCTGTTTTTCTCATAGAGACTGCGCAGGTCCACATTGGCGGGATTCCGCATGGCAACGGTCACCCTCTTCACCAAGATCTGGGAGACCATCTTCTTCCTGAGCTCCTCGCGAACATCATTCAGGCTGAGTCCCTGTTTTTCATAAAGATCGGCCAGCTTGATACGCCCTCCCGCGGCATCTCCACGCCCGAGATCCCTCGACATACCGTCAAGAATCTCCTCTACCTCGCTCTCGATCTCTTCCTTTTCGACCTTCATCTCCCGTCTCTCGGCCTCCTGGAGAAAAATCTCCTCCTTGATGACCTCCGACAGGAGAGTCATCTCGCCAAACTGCCTGAAAACAGACTCGAGAAAATCTCCGCGCGTCAGTGCCCGGCCATGGATCCGTACAAGCACCTCCTCGGGATGAGCAAAAAATCTCTCGATCCCCTCTGCAACGGGTGATCGCGCAGGCTGTCTTCTCTGCGCTGCGTAATCCGCCGCTGAACGCCGCGGCGTATTCCTGCAAGCCACAGGAACAAGGATCAACAGCACCAGCAGTAACTTATTTTTCATGTTTCTGAATATACAGCTTTGCCTGAAGAAAAACCGCCCCACGGTAACAAAATGCCTCACCTGCAGAAGCAAAATGTGGCAGAAAAACCAGCCGGGTCGGTTTATCCTGCTCCCAGTTACCAACCACCAACCCGGGGAGCCCAATGAGCAGAGAGAGACCGGCTGACAGCCTGCGCCAGATCGAAATCGATACCGGATTCCTCCAGCAGCATCCGGCCACCGTGCTCTATTCAAGCGGGCTGACCAGGGTTCTGTGTGCAGCGACGCTGGAGCAGGGAGTACCGGGGTTTCTCGAGGGCAGCAATAAGGGGTGGGCAACTGCCGAGTATGACCTGCTGCCTGCCTCGGTGGGATCGAGGCGATCCCGCGAACGCGGCGGCAAGTTGTCGGGAAGAACCCAGGAAATCCAGCGTCTGATCGGACGGTCCCTCAGGGCGGTCCTTGACCTGGAAAAGCTCACCGGCTGGACATTGAAAATCGATTGCGATGTACTGCAGGCCGATGGAGGCACCCGCACAGCCTCTGTTAACGGTGCCTACATTGCTTCCGTGATAGCCCTTCAGAAGGCCCTGGCTGATGGCAGCCTCGCCGAGCAGCCGCTCGTGGAGGCGATCGGCGCCATCAGTGTCGGTATCGTCGGAGACGATATCCTCCTGGACCTCGACTATTCCGAAGATTCGAGGGCAAATGTCGACTTCAACGTGGTCCAGACCGAGGGAGGACGTTTCCTTGAGGTCCAGGGAACGGCCGAAGGCGAGCCCTTCTCGCGAGAACAGCTTGACCGGCTCCTTGACCTTGCAGCCACCGGGATCGAGGAGATCATCTCCCGGCAGAAAGAGTTGATCGCCCAGCTCGACTGATACCCCCATTCCTTTTGATCAGGCCAAAGAGGAGTTAGAATAAAAGGAAAGGAAATCACGGCGCTCACCCATGAGAATACCACTCCTCCTGATCCCGCTCCTGCTCAGCAGCTTTTTCACATCGGCTGCCCGTGGCGACATCGTCTACCTGCGTGACGGCAAGACCATCGAGGGAAAGGTCACGCTGAGCGAGGAGGACAACACCTACCGGATCGATACGACCCGGGGCTCGGTGATCAAGCCGGCCCGTGACATTCAGCGAATCGTGAAGGCCAAGCTTCCGCAGGAGGTTTTCATAGAACGTTTCACCTCTGTCGACCGCAAGGACCTCAACGAGCTGGCATCCCTCGTTACATGGGCCCGTGAGAAA
>JAYGDV010000366.1:0-2789 GCA_046582735.1 Planctomycetota bacterium | reverse complement strand
ACCCTCGTCCCTTCCAACCTCCCCTTTCTGGACATTCTCCCCTAGTCTGGTGAAGATACTCCCGCCGGCTATCTTCAATCGTCCCGGGCCGGGGGTGCAGAACCCGCGCTTTTATGTTTCCGCCCGTTTCTTCGGGCCTGTTTACGGAGTTCCGGATGAGCATGGCTTTTGATCCTGAATCCTGCCGCCGGCAGTTTCCGGCCCTCGAGCGCGAGGTTGATGGGCGGCCCGTGGTTTATTTTGACGGTCCCGCAGGCAGCCAGGTTCCAGCTGCGGTGATCGAGGCTGTGAGCCACTACCTCGGTAACACGAACGCGAACCACGGCGGCAACTTTCTCACCAGTCTCGAAAGCGATGCAATTCTCGCTGAGGCTCACCGGGCAGCCGCTGATTTCGTCGGGTCGGGCGATCCCGGCCTGGTCGCCTTCGGGGCCAATATGACGACCCTCACCTTTGCCTTGAGTCGTGCGCTGGCAAGCACGTGGCAGGCCGGTGACGAGGTTATTGTCACCCGTTCAGCCCACGATGCGAATTTCACCCCCTGGGTGAGGGCCGCAGCCGATGCCGGGGCGCTGGTGCAGTATGTCGATATTGCGCCCGGGGATGGAACCCTGGACCTTGACGACCTGGCCGCAAAACTCTCCGCCAGGACCCGGCTGGTGGCGATTGCCTGTGCCTCGAATTTCAGCGGGACGATCCACCCTGTGGAGAAGATTATACGGCTCTCCCACGCTGCCGGAGCGCAGGTCTTTCTCGACGCAGTGCATTACGCCCCGCACGCCCCCCTCTCGGTCGAAGAGTGGGACTGTGATTTCCTTGTCTGCTCCGCCTACAAGTTTTTCGGGCCTCATGTGGGCCTGCTCTGGGGTAAGCGGCGGTGGATGGAAGAATTGCCAGCCTACAAGGTGCGTCCGGCCGGGGACTCCTCCCCGGATCGCTGGATGACCGGTACACAGAATCACGAGGGGATTGCCGGAACACTTGCGGCCATCGATTACCTTGCCGGGCTTTCATGCGCCGGGGGACCGCCTGCGAATCGAAGGGAAGCTCTCCTGGAGACCTGGAAGCTGGTTGCCGAATACGAGAGGGACCTGTTGGGAAGGTTGCTCGATGGGCTGGCCGGTGTTGAGGGCCTCAAGGTCTGGGGGATTACTGATCCTTCACGTCAGCAGGAGAGGGTGCCAACGGTTTCCTTTACGATCGAGGGGTGCCCGAGTGCGGAGATCGACCGCCACCTGGCTTCCAGGGGGATTTTTGCCTGGAGCGGCAACTTCTATGCCCAGCCGCTTTCAGAAGCGCTTGGGCTCGAGCCCGATGGCGCGGTAAGGGTCGGGTTGCTGCACTACAATACCGCCGGCGAGGTGGACCGCCTGATCGCAGCGCTGCAAGAGTTTGCCGGGGGCTGAGCGGCAGGGACCCGGGGATTTTCAGGTTTTCTCATCGCCGGGCATCTCAGAGCGACCCGGTGCCAGGGAGGTTTTATAGATCCGCTCCATGGTGCTCAGGCGCAGGGAGTGCTTGCCGGGGCACAGAGGTGTGTAGTTGAGCAGGCGAAGCAGGAAGGAGCCGTCCGGGTCAAGATCGAAGATGTTGATGCAGCCGGCATCCTGTTCGAGCTTGCCGAAGGTTTCGAGCCCGCCGCCGAGGATCTTCGCCAGGATCATGCGATTGGTTCCGCCGTGGGCGACGATCATCAATTCCTTCCAGTCATTGCGAGAGATGAGCTTTTCGAAGGCCGGGATGACCCGGTCCTCGAGTGAGCCGAAGGTCTCTCCACCGAGAAAAGCAGTTTCGCGTGTGAGAGATTTTCTCAGCGAATTCGCGAAGGCCAGGTCGCTACCGGTCTCTTTGCTCTTAAAAGAGTCACCGGGCATGATCTCGTGCAGGTCTTCAATGTGCTCGCTCAGACAGGCGGTGGAAAGCTGTTCCATCGCCAGCTCCGCGGTCTGGATGGTCCGTGGCATACCGCTGGTGACGACCAGATCGATCGGCATCCCGCTGAGCGCGCTGCCGGCAGCGCTGGCCTGGGTTCGGCCCTCGGGATTGAGGGGGATCTCCGCGAGCTCGTAGGGATTACCCCGGGAGTCGAAGTAGCTGATTTCGCCGTGGCGAAGCAGGTAGATCCGACGGCGTGCGTTGATCACTTTCTCAAGCTCGGTTAGCATGTTGCCTCGCATATTAGTTCTACCCGGGAGACTGTTCAAGATGATCAGCCCGTGGTGGGCAGGGAATGAGGCATGAAAAACGAATTACTTGAACAGGTGCTTGAGGTCGCAGGGGCTGCCGGACGGGCGGCGATGGAGCACTACGGCAGCGATGGGCCGGTGGAGTATAAGGAAGATGACTCGCCCCTGACGCTCGCTGACAAGGCGGCTCATTTCGTGATCGTCAATGCCCTGCAGGTACTTGATCCCTGGCTGCCGGTGCTTTCGGAAGAATCACCGGAGGAAGAAATATCCGAGAGGAAATCCTGGGACGATTTCTGGGTTGTCGACCCCCTCGATGGCAGCAAGGAGTTCATCAAGCAGAGTGGCGAGTTTACAGTGAATATCGCCCGGGTTCGTGGTGGAGAATCTGTACTGGGGGTTGTTCATGTGCCTGTTACGGGGGAATGCTATTACGCAACCCGGGAAGGTGGTGCTTTCCTCCGGCGGGCAGATGGAAGCACAGGGGAAATCTTCGTTCGCAACGCCGATCCGTCCGGGCTGAAGATCGTAGCCAGCAAGGATCATGCCGGCCCACGTGTTGAGGCTCTGTTGGAAAGATTGCAGGGCGCTGAGTGTGTCAGC
>JAYGDV010000156.1:0-6769 GCA_046582735.1 Planctomycetota bacterium | reverse complement strand
ACCTGGCCTTGCGAGTGATTTCGACTGAACCTGGGTTACTCATGCCAGTGATATTCCTCCGTCGATGGTGATGACCGACCCTGTAGTCCAGGAGGAGTCATCGGATGCGAGAAAGAGAACCAGCGAAGCCACCTCGTCCGTCGTGCCGACGCGCCCGAGGGGATGCATGCCGCCTGCGGCCTCGATAAAATCCTCACCCCGGCTGTCGTGAATGGGGGTGTCGACGACTCCAGGGCAGATCGCCAGCGCGCGCACGCCGTTTCCGGCCTCCTCCAGGGCACATGCGCTCGAGAGCATGATGAGGCCGGCCTTGGCGACGCAGTAGGCCGCTGAGCCGGGAACCGGCCGCAGGCCAAGGGTCGATGCATTGTTGATGATGACCCCGCCGCCGTTCTCGCGAAGCAGGGGGAGTGCCTCCCTTGTCATCAGGAAGGGGCCTGTCAGGTTGGAGGCGAGGGCCTCCTGCCAGTCTTCATCTGTGGTGGAGGCCAGCGCGGTCGGTTTGTAGGTTCCCGCATTATTGAACAGGAGGTCTGCCCTGCCCCACCTCTGCCGGGTGACCTCGACGCATCGCCTGGCATCGCCGGGGTCCTCGTGCCGCCCGCAGACGACGAGCGCCTTGTCTTCTCCCAGCTCATCTGCAAGCGACTCGAGCTTGCCGGCTGTTCGCCCAAGGAGGGCGACCTTGCCACCCGCCTCGCAATAGCGCCTGGCCACCGCCAGCCCGATGCCGGATCCGGCGCCCGTGATGATCGCGACTTTTTCATTCATGGAGTAGTCCATCTTTTTTCCCTGCAGGGCTCTGCGGACTTTTACTGTTGAAGGCCAAACAGCAAACGATACGCTGCCCGCAGTGACATTTCAACTTGTTGAGTCCGGGTGAACTTATCCCCGGAGATCTGGCGTCGCCAAGTGGTCTGTGTTAGTAAGTACTGCTCCAGTTCGGCTGGAAAACAGAGTTGTCCCCCAGAATGCAGAAGGAGCTCAATGAGCGACTATAAAAAACTTATCCAGAAGGAAGCCCAGGAATTTCTTGAAGGGTCCTGGGAGCAGTACAAAGCCGACGAGGGTGAGTTCGGCGGTAAGTCGGGTTTGCCGAACCTGGCCCAGTGGATTGATTCCGCTGGAACCCTTTCTTCCCGAATCGGGGAGATCGCCTCGAAATGGACCCACCGGGATTATATCTGGGTAGAGACCAATACCCGTAATCGCTCCAAGGATGCAGGGGGGGACCGTTCCAGCAAAGCTTATGTGAGCTTCCTGCAGGATGTTCGCCACGAGATCAAGAAGCTGGCCAAGAAGAAAGGCTGATCGGTAACTGCAGCTTCTTCTTTTCGGGCAGGCGGAGGCTCAACGGCAGGTTGAGGTGGCGGCCTGGCGTGGCATCATGAGTTAAAGAGTCAGTGAGGCCTCTCAGCGGCTCTTTTTGCTGCCCGGGAGGGCGCGGCCGATTCTCCGCCTCGCGTTGATCATCTTACGCCCCGCCTTGGTCTTCATGCGGTAGCGAAAGCCCCTTCGCTGGCGTTTTCTGGAGGTTGTGCGGATTCTTACTTTCATGGTCTGCTCTGTAGCTCAGTCGGTTGATACGACTTTTACTGGAAGCCGCGAATTATATTCCCTTGTACGGATCAATTCAAAGAACAATCTTGCCGCGGCCGAGAATGTCGTGGAGGTGGACCAGGCCGACCGGCTTACCAAGGTGATTGATAACTGCAAGTGAAGTAATACTACGCACTTCCATGATCTGCAGGGCATCTTTTGCAGAAGCATCGCCGTCAATTGTGAGGGGATCACTGCTCATCAGGTCTTTTACCGGGGTCTCAAGGTTGACCGGTTGCGATGCGGCGGCTTTTTCTGACAGGATCCTGCGCAGGTCACCGTCAGAGAGGATGCCCGACAGCTCTCCGTTTTCTGTAACCACCAGGGTAACTCCGATGTTTCCCTTCCGGGACATTTCACCGATGGCCTCAGAAAGTGTGGCCTCTTCAGGTACGAGCGGCAGGTCATCCCCTTCACGCTGCAGGTCCTTTACCTGGTAGCGCAGGCGCTGCCCAAGGCTTCCGCCGGGGTGGAAATCAGCGTAGTTTTCCGCGGTGAAGTTCCTCTCCTCCAGTAGCGCCATCGCGAGGGCATCTCCCAGGGCGAGGGTGACGGTGGTGGATGCCGTAGGAGCCAGTCCCAGCGGACAGGCCTCCCGCTCAACACCCGTGTCGAGAGTCAGCACGGCAAGGCGGGCGAGGGAAGAGTCGCTGTTGCCGGTGAAGGCTATGATCTCTACACCCATCTGCTTCGCCGCATCGCAGACGGCCAACACCTCCGCTGTCTCTCCACTGTTGGAGAGCGCCAGGAGTATATCTCCCGAGGCCAGCATGCCGAGATCGCCATGGAGCGCTTCGACGGTTCGCAGGTAGAAGGCCGGGGTCCCGGTGGAGGAGAGGGTGGCCGCTATCTTTTCACCGATCGTGCCGGACTTTCCGACTCCGGTCAGGGCCACACGCCCGCCACAGGCGAGAAGTTTTTCGGCCACCTTGCTGAAAGTTTCGTCGAGACCGGCCGCTTTTCGGAGGATGGCATTGCCCTCCTCTTCGAGGATTCGCCGGCCCCTGTCGATAATGTCGTCAGATTTTGCGCACATGGAAATGAGGGTTAACACCCCGGGCGGGTGGTGTAAAGCGATAATGCGGCTGTGTCCATTTTCTCAGAGGTCCAGTGCCCCTCCTTCTTCGCGGTCCCGGGCACGGATCAGCAGTTCTTTTACCTCGTCGAGGTTCCTGCTGTCGTAAAAGGTCACATTGGGATGGGGGACGTCCTTGTTGTCAGAATCTCCCGGCATCAGGCCGAGCCCGTTTTTCCTGTGTTTCAGCCAGCCCTTCATGAACGGCCAGAAATCATCTACCAGTACCCGGCCGTAGACGGTGCCCTTATCCCTGGTAATTGTCACCTGGGTCTCTTCTCCAAGGTGTTCCTGGCACCACTCGAGTTTTTCCGTCCAGGCCTGTGGGACGGCATTCGGCCCCTTGGTCAGGATCCTGATCTCAAAACCCAGCTCCTGGGCAAGTTTCACCACTTCCATTCCTACACTGATCGGCTCGAGCTCCCGCCACCATCCGTGTTTCTTCTCGATGGTTTCCTTCCGTGCCTTGATATGGCCGGGGGCGTCTTTGTCCCACAGGTTGTCTCCATCACTTTCAGGTTCCTCCGGACTTCTCATGCTCTCCATGTCGCGCTTCATGGCACTGACGTAATCTGCGATGGTTCCATCCATGTCAAAAAGTGCGATGGGTTTGATTTGCCCGATCATGTTCTGATTTAAATCCAGTATTCCAAGGTTCTGTGGCTGCGCTTCGGGAAGGCTTTCAGACTGCCCGGGACCGCCACGGTCTGCAACATCAAAAATGCAGATGGCAGCGCCCCTCGGTATTGGGTTATCTTGCGCCAATCATGGCCGGAATCAAATCCTCACCAGGAAAAGAAACGTTGCTGCTTCGCGGAGCCCGGGTGCTCAGTGGAGGAGCGGACCTCGGCTGCCCTGCGATTTTCATCAGCGGAGGCAGGATCGTCGCCATCGGACCGGAGGCAACGAAGCAGGCGAAAGGGAGCGGGTGCAGCAGGCTGGGGCTCTCGGGGTACACGTTGACTCCCGGGTTTGTAGATCTCCATACCCACGGGGCGGCTGGAGTCGATTTCGTCGAGGCCACGGCTGCCGAGTTCGAGTTTGCCATGCAGCATTATCTTGCCCACGGGGTTACCTCGCTGCTGGTCAGCCTCTATCCGACCAGCTGGGCGAAGTCGTTGAAGGTGCTCGAAAGGGTCAGTGGCTTCATTCGCCAGGGGCATGGACTCGGGGTCGCCTTCGGGATTCACCTCGAGGGCCCCTTTGTTTCACCGGCCCGGCCCGGTGCCTTGCCGAGGAACCACTTCCGCAGTCCTTCGCTCAAGGAACTCCGCCAGCTGCTGGCCGCCGGAGATGGCCTGGTACGAACAATGACCCTCGCCCCTGAACTGAAGGGTGGCAAGGGACTGATCCAGTTCTGCAGGAAAAATGGAGTGGTTCCCGCCTTCGGGCACTCGAACTCAGATTACGAAGGAACCCGGGCGGCCATCTCCCATGGTGTGCGCTATGCCACGCACCTGTTCAACGCGATGAACGGACTCCATCATCGTTCCCCTGGAGCGGTTACTGCCCTGCTGGAGGATCCGCGTGTTTCCGTCGAGGTGATCTCCGATGGTCACCATGTGGATGCGCCGGCGCTCAGGCTCATCAACCGTCTGAAGAACGAGGACCGGGTAATCCTGGTGAGCGACTCCATCCAGGCCTGTGGTCTTGCCGATGGCCGCTACCGGTTTGCAGGCGCTGATGTTTACCTGAAAGAGGGGGTTGTCCGGCAGAAAAACGGCACACTGGCAGGCAGTGCCCTGACGCTGGAGAGGGCTCTTGCGGTCCAGGTAAAGCAGGCTGGGGAGCCGCTTGAGAAGGCGGTTCGCTACTGCACGCAGAACCCTGCGAGGGCTGCCGGAATATCGCGTAGCGCCGGTACCATCGCTGCCGGCAGGAGGGCGGACCTGGCCCTGCTCGACTCCAAGTTCCGAGTAAAAGCAACCTGGCTTGGAGGCACCCTGATGTACTCCAGAGGTCCTTTGTCCTGAAGGAGTTAGGGCGTCCAGCCTGGAAGGACAGATGTAGTTGGGCGTGGTACTATGGATGTACCCGCTTTCTGGGCGTTGTCTGGAGATCTCTGCATATGCGCAAACCCCTATGGTTGATCCTGGCCGCACTGGTTTTTTTATCCGGTTGTGACCATACATCGACAATTCCACCCCGCTTGTTGATCAACGAGGTGATGGCTCGCAATGAGTCCTTCGCCGATTTCGAGTTCAACGGCCTGCCGCTGGACTGGGTGGAGATCTACAATCCCAATGCCGAATCGCTGCGCCTGCAGGACTACACTCTCTCCGACAATATCGAGAGACCGAAGAAATACCGTTTCCCGGCCAACCTGGTAATTGAGCCGGGGGGGTATGTGGTGGTGACCCTTGTCGGGGGGAATGACCTGGAGGCTGTCCAGGCAGCCCGCGAAGGCCAGGGTGAGCTCAACTTCACCTTCACCTCGCTGCATGCTGATTTCGGGCTGAATGCGGCGGCTGATTCGGTTTTTCTTTTCGCCGACGGCCGGCGAATTGACCGGATGGGAATCCGCAACCTGGCCGCCGATGCCAGCGTGGGACGTTTTCCGGATGGAGCCGCTTCGATCGCCACCTCCTTCGCTCCGACTCCGGGTTCCGCTAACAATTCTCACGGCGCTCTCCAGCCGCGTTTTACTGCGGGGGGCCAGCCCCAGCCGAGCCTGTGCAATTCCGCAGATGAGAGAGTACGAGTGCGGTTTACCGTTCTGACCGACCCTGGTATCCCGCTGCCGGCCGTCACCATGGACTTCATTGAGAGGCCCGGGTGCGATGCCGCCGACCAGGTTCCCCTTATCTGCCAGGAACTTTTTGCCGCCGCCGGGGCGAATGTCGGCCAGGCGGAAGTGGCACTGGTTGAAGAGACCCTGTGCCAGGGATCAGCAGAACCGGGAGCAGGAGATGGGGACGTGGCCCCCGGCGGATGCCCCCAGGAAACAGTCGATGGAAGCTTCGGTAACCAGGCGGTCCGGGTGTTGACCTACGAGGCCCTGCTGCCCTCCTCCGACGAGGCAGCCCCGGCAGAGACGATCCTGTGGAATCTCACGCTGGTCGATGACCTCGGCAAACTGGAGGTGTGCCGCTGTTTCTCTTATGGAGGCGGGTGTGTCAGCCTGGTGATCAACGAGTACCAGGCGAGGAATATCGACACGCTGAAATTTATCTGTGAGACATGTCAAGATAACGTGTCGGTGAGGACCCCGGATTGGATAGAGATCTACAATTACGGCGAGGAGCCGGTTGATATCAGCGAATTCGGCCTGGTCGGACGTAATGCGGCAAGGGTCAACAACCTGGCGACCTGGATGT
Source organism: Planctomycetota bacterium (assembly GCA_046582735.1). Taxonomy (GTDB): domain Bacteria; phylum Planctomycetota; class UBA8108; order UBA8108; family UBA8108; genus UBA8108. The sequence goes on along the minus strand of JAYGDV010000156.1, from coordinate 778 downwards.
TCGGCCGGGATACCGATGGTGAACCTGATTCCGGCTACCTCCTGCTCCAGCCGGGCGAGTGCCGCCTGGTGCTGGCCGATGGGGACGGAGGAGATGTGCGGCGTGTATACAGGCGGCTTGTTCCGGACGGCGAGGGCAACCTCGTCCCGGACCTGGCCACCAAGTATTATTCAACACGGTTCGCGCTCAATCCAAATCGCAGAAGCGGCGCCGATGAGTTTGCCCTGACCGCGGCGGTGGGGGGCTTTCATGTGGTGATCGACCGGGCCGTCCTTGATTTCAGTGCCTATGCCGCGGCCCATCCCGAGGTGGACCTGGTAAACGATGAATTTTTCCTGCGCGACCTGTCCGCGGCGAGGTTCCCGGAGCTGGATTTTCCCGGGGCTGAGACCCCGCAGGAGCGCTACGCCCCCGAGGCATTGAGCCCCGGCAGGGTGACCGATTGCCCGTCGCCTCCAGCCGCCTTCGATGATCTCACAGCCGCAACCAACAGGTCGGCCTGTGACAAGCCGCCCCGGTTTATCGATGAGGTAGCAGTCGCTCCCGCAGCAGGTGCGGGGCAAGCCGGGGGCCGGCGTTGCCCGCAGGTCGGCGAGTCCGCCGTGGTATTCGCCTACGTCGCGGTCGATGCCACGACCTCGGCCGCCAGGCTTGCACAGGAGGCGACCAGTTTTACCGTTGAGTTGGACTATCAGCATGAAGAAGGCGGTTCCGGTGTTCTCAGCGAGGTTTCAGGCCCGCTGATCCGTCCGGCCGAGGACCGGGCGGCAGACACGCC
>JAYGDV010000154.1:0-4684 GCA_046582735.1 Planctomycetota bacterium | reverse complement strand
AGCACTGGTGAAGGGAAATACAAAACGAGAGGAGATGGGCCAGTTACTGTCAACTCACGCTTCGAGGAACTCGGCGTTTGCCGTGGAGGTGTGGGAAGAACAGTTTACCGTCCCCGGATGTTGAGGAGTTTACACCCGGGGCTGGTTTTTTCCGCCGAAGAGAGATCTTTCCGGCAATGGCCTGCACGTTCCTTGGAAAAGAAGAGAAGAAGAGACGAGCCTGGTTGTGAGGGTTCGGGGCGCGCGGTGCTTGTACCGTGGCAGTCCTGTATCTGATTCCAGGCCATTAAGAGCGCCCTTACCGGGAAGGGCGCCTTTTTATGAGATTTTAAGGATGCGGCAGGAAAACACCCTGCAATCCAGGCTTTTACTGAAAGTGCATTCAGAATGCTCCAGGGAGCTCATCCCCTCACTCTTGACAGCAAGAACCGCGTGGTTCTACCGGCGGCTCTGCGCCGGGAGTTGCCTGAGGGCGAGCTCGACAAGATGGAATTGACCACCGGGCGCAGGGCGCAGTGGATCCAGCTGTGGACCATGCGTGCCTGGAAGCGGAGAGTCGACGAGATCTATGATAAGTACGATTCCGATGACGAGGAAGCCGAGAATTTTATCCGGGATCTCATGGCCTCAGCTGACGAGGTGGATCTCGACAAGCAGTACCGCTTCGTTCTTCCGGATAACAAGAAGAAGCAGGCAGGGATCGTGAAAGATGTCGTATTCATCGGTATGAGAGACAAGATCGAGATCTGGGCCGCTGAGTCCTACGAGATCTACCGCGCTTCCCGGGAGGGGAAGCAGGAGCCACCGAAACCGAGAGGCTCTTGAAGAAACGGACAGGCTGAGTTTTTTTGCGAGACAGGGAAGGGGAGAGAAGAGAGAAGTGGTAGCCAGGAACGAGAGTTGGGACGGTGAAGTCGGGCTGGTAGCAAGGATCCGGGCTCAGTGCGAAGCTGCAGCTGCGGACAGGACGGGGCAAACGGAGCGGCGCGATTCGATTCGCCGCATCAGCGGCCTGGGCGGGCAGGAGTCCCGAAAACTAGGCCAGGTAAGCAGTGATGTCGAGGCTATGAAGAGGCGGCTTGAACGTCTCCGGCAGCTGTATCCTGAATTGACGGGAGTTGGGATCAGCGAATACGTCGAGGCATTGAGCAGTAAGTCGATCGCCGAGGTGAAGTAATGCAGGACTCCCTTTGTGCGGGAGTATTCGCCATTGAATCGTGTGAACGTCGAGCCGGAACATCTTCCGGTTATGCTGGAGGAGACTCTGCAGTGCCTTGCACCGCAGCCTGGCGAGACGATGCTGGATGGCACCCTCGGGCTCGGGGGCCACGCGGTGGAGATCTTCAGGGCATTGATGCCCGGAGGCACCCTTGTCGGGATCGACAGGGATCCCCAGGCTCTCGAGCGGGCCTCAGCGAGGCTCGATGGAGTGGGTGGAGAATACCGTCTCCTGCACGGGACCTTCGATGCGATGGGGCAGCTTTTACAGGAGGCCGGTCTTGGATCGGATGGAGCTCTCGATGGGCTCCTTCTCGACCTCGGAGTTTCCTCGATGCAGCTGGACAGGGCGGAGCGGGGCTTCAGTTTTCGAAACGATGGTCCACTCGATATGAGGATGGATCCGGGGGCCGGGGAATCGGCGGCATCCTGGCTGGCGGGGGTCCCGGTCGAGGAGCTCTCGAGGGTGATCAGGCGTTACGGGGAGGATCCGCAGTCCGGCAGGATCGCCAGGGGCATCGATCGTTACCGCCAGGAGCGGCGCATAGAGACTACAGGCCAGCTCTCGTCTTTAATCGAGGAGCTGGTTCCGCGCCGGGGGAAGAAGATCCATCCTGCCACAAGGACGTTCCAGGCGATTCGCATCGTCATCAACGGGGAGCTCGATTGTCTGCGCGAGGCCCTGGAACGGCTCGACAGGTACATGAAGCCCGGTGGGAGGGTGGTGGTGCTGAGCTATCACTCCCTGGAGGACCGGCTTGTGAAGGAAGCCTTCAGGCAGCGGGTGAAGGAAGGGCTCTTCCTGGCGCATCCGGCCGGCCTGCTGCGTCCCAGCGCGACAGAGGTGAGTTCGAACCCGCGTTCGAGAAGTGCCCGCCTGCGGGCGGTTGTCCGCCCTGGCGGTTGATGATTCTGCAATGAGAACCCGGAGATAGAAGAAGGAGACCCGCTTCAATGCCGTTATCGACAGGCGTCGCGATTCTTTCGGTTTGTCTCCTGCTGGTCGGCCTTGTGTCCGTGCAGATGGAGGTTCAGAGCATTCGTACAGGTGTGCGGATCCGACAGCTGCTGCGGGACCAGGAGCTGAAGGTGGAATTGCTTCGGAAGCTGCAGATGGAAAGTAACACCCAGATTGCCCCGGACAGGCTCGAACACGAGCTGCCGGTAGATTTTCGTACGCCGCAGGGATATCCCGATGCCGGCCAGGTCGCTCCTGTTTCGGAGACCATCGGTAGAGGGTAAATTCAACTGAAGAGGAGAACCTGTCGATGAAGAGCAAGCCTGCTGAGGGCAGCTCGAAGGAAGCCATGACCCGGGTGCCGACAAGGTCCGGGGTGTTGTGGTTTTTCACCATCTCGGTGACCCTCGTTTTTCTCCTGCTTGGCGTGCGCCTTTTCTTCATCCAGGTGCTCGCGCATGAAGGTCACATCTCGCGCGCAAGGAGCGGCACGGGGCGTACAGACTTGATCCCTGCCTATCCCGGTGACCTGAGAACCAGCGATGGGGTGATCCTTGCCCGCTCGGAGGCAGCCTATAACATTGGTCTCGATCTGCGCTCCCTCGATGAGGAGAAGGTCAAGGCGGTGGTGAACACGGGCTGTGAAACCCTCGGCTATTCCGCCAACAGGCGCCGGGAACGCCTCGGCCTTGCGGTCAGGAAAAAAGCAGACCGCAAGATCTACTTCAACTTCGGGCGCATCGTGGGTACCGATATGCGCGACAAGATCAGGAGCAGCCTGGGAGAGACCCTTGAGCCCACGGTGCTCAGGAAAGCGCTCGTTGTGGACAGGCTTACGCAGCGGGTTTACCCCAGGGAGGAGTTCCTCTGTCACGTTGTCGGAGTGACCGCCCATGATGGAACAGGGCTCGAGGGGCTTGAGCATTCGCAGTCGCGCTGGCTTGCTCCACGGGCGGGAAAACGCAGGGTGATCACCGATGCCAGGGAACAATTCCGCTTCTTCTCACCCGAGACGGTCGAGGTCGCGCCGATCAACGGCTACAACGTCCACCTGACGATCGAGAGTAAAACCCAGCGGATCCTCGAAGAGGAGCTGCGCCTCGGCATTGCCAAGCACAAGGCCGAGGGTGGACTGGGAATCATCATGGACTGCAGAAACGGATCGATCCTCGCCATGGGCTCCTGGCCGGTTTTCAATCCCAATGCCTTCCATCTTTATCCAGCGCCGGTTCTCGATGGCCTGAGGAAAAACCGTGTCATTGAAAATGTCTACGAGATCGGAAGCGTGATCAAACCCTTTATTGCCGCCTCGGCGCTTGAAACAGGGGTGGTCAGCAGGGCGGAGAAGATCTGGGATGGAGGGCGCTTCCACCGAATCGGTGGCCGCCGGCTCGAGGACGTCAGCAACCATGGCAGGATCACCGTCGAGGAGGCTGTGGTCTATTCATCCAATATCGGTATGGGGATCCTCGGCATGAAGCTCGGCAGGGACCGGCTCATTCACTCGCTGAAGCGTTTCGGGTTCTGCCGGAAGACCGGTATCTGCCTGCCCGGCGAGGGGCGGGGCAGGCACACTCCTCGGGAGGAATGGAACGACATCTATTCAACCACCTCGGTATCGATGGGTTACGAGGTGCAGATCAGCCCGATCCAGCTGGTCACGGCTTTTGCCTCCCTGGTTAATGGCGGTAATCTCTGGAGACCCCGTCTTGTCGACAGGTATGAGAGGGGAGATGAGGTCATCAGGAAACCGCCCCACCTGGTTCGAAGCTCGGTCAAGCCGGAGACCTCGGCCATGATGCGCCAGATCCTGTTGAGGACCGTCAACGAGGGCACTGGCCGGTACCTGAAGATGAAAGGTTTCGAGTTCGGCGGTAAGACGGGTACCGCTGACATGGATCCGCTCTACACCAAGAAGGACTACCTTGCCTCGTTCGAGGCCTTCGCCCCGGCTGCTGACCCCGAGATCGTCGTGCTTGTCATGATCGAGAAGCCACGGGCAGGCAGGTACTACGGCGGAAGCGTGGCAGGCCCGGTAGTGGCGAGAATATTGCGTCGTTATTTCAGTGTGCCTGCGGAACCCGAATTTGAGCGATTGAAGTTTAAGGGATGGTAGCCGGCGGTCTTCAGCGATGAAGCCGGTATGAAAGAAGGAATAGAGATGCTTCTTGGAGAACTCTGTAAAGACGTGGCTGCGATCCCCGCGGAATACGGGAATCTGGAGATCAGCGAGGTCGTCTGTGATTCCCGGGAGGCCCTACCGGGTTGCCTTTTCATAGCCGTACCGGGTGAAACCACCGATGGACTTCTCTACGCCGCCGAGGCGGTGGAGAAAGGGGCCGCGGCGGTGGTCGTTCCCAGGGGTGGTGGTGGAAAAGCCCTGGGTGTGCCTGTGCTGGCCGTCGATGATATTCGGGTAGCCATGGGGGAAATCGCTGATCGTTTTTACGGCTACCCTTCCAGGGAACTGGAAATTGTCGGAGTGACCGGCACCAAGGGCAAGACGAC
>JAYGDV010000143.1:0-1537 GCA_046582735.1 Planctomycetota bacterium | reverse complement strand
TGCTTTTCGTGGTGATGTCGATTGCATTCGACTGGGCCACCGCTCGCTACGGGATATGAGAAAGAGACAGGAGAAACGTTGCATACCGACCTGCCTGACATTTATCCACTCTACGTCATACCTATCCTGGTGGCCCTGCTGCTCGGCGTGCTTTTCCCCGTGGCTCGCCACATTACAGATGCCTCGCAACGTCGCCAGTACTACCTCATCCAGGTGATCATGTTGCTCAGCGCGATTGTCGGTGCGAAACTCGTTTTCCTTTTCGGGGAATATGGCTGGCCCATCAGGGTGGTCGACGACTGGATGGAAGTCCTGTACTCGGGCCGCTCAATTGTGGGGGCCCTGATCTTCGGTTTGCTGGGCGCGGAGCTGGCAAAACCACTGCTGAACTATTCTCTTCCTCCGAATGACCGTTTCGCAGCGCTCCTGCCTTTTACGATCGCCATAGGCCGTGTGGGTTGCCTGTTGAGTGGTTGCTGCCGGGGCGTTCCCACCGATGGCCCACTGGCGATCCACTACAGCGATGGGATTGCCAGGCACCCGGCGCAGGTTTATGAAATGATCTTCCACCTTATGGCTGGCATCGCCGCGATCCTGCTGATCAGGCAACAGCGGTTCAGGGGAAGCGTGTTTTCCCTCTACCTCCTCGGCTACGGAGTGTTCCGGTTCCTGGCTGAGTTCATCCGCGAAACTCCGCGAATATTTGGCCCGCTTTCTTCCTACCAATGGCTTTCGCTTTTCATGGCGGGGTTGGGTGCGGGCTTTCTTGTCAAACGAACATACTTCCCTTCAGAGAAATGGAAGGCTTACTTCGCTGATCCGTCCGCATCGGCAGCTTGATTTTCAACTACAGCCAGGTTCGAGGAGAGCCGGGGCTGGATTACAAGGAAGGTGAGCAGGATGCCAGAGCAGGAATCAAAGAAGACCCGGGAGCTCTACGGCCTCGACGACAAGGGGAATGACCCTCAAGCCCAGCCGGGCTATATACCTCCAGATTCTGCCGGGGGTGGATGCGGACGAGCGGCCTTGATCCTTTTAACCCTGGTGCCAGTCCTGGTGGTGGGCCTGTTAATCCTGGTGGTGGGCCTGTTAATCGGTACATGTTTTTCATAGAACGATTCAAGGAAGAGTTCATGTTCATAATCAATGGAATGAAGGCTCGCATGCATCGCGAGGTCGTGGCCAATCCGCTGGCTCACGGCTGGGTACTCAACCTGTATCTGAATGGTGAGCGGTATCCGGAAACAGTCTGCGATTATTTCCAGAGTGAATACGCCCCTCACCAGCACCTCGCCGACAGCATTGAGCGGCATGCAGGGGATGAGCAAAGGCACGTTCGCCTTTATACCCATGCGATTGAGACGCTTGAGCAGCCGGTCCTGGAGATGGCGCAGCCGCTTGTCTTCAATGAGGTCGTGCGGTCGTTTACCCCGGATACCTTTCACATCGTGCCGGAAGATACCGAAGATAAGCGCAGGTGGAAGCTGGCGAACTTTCTCGCTCACGCGCATTTTCTCGAAAAACGCGTGGGCCGGTC
>JAYGDV010000142.1:0-9592 GCA_046582735.1 Planctomycetota bacterium | reverse complement strand
ACTCCTGCTCGATTCGATGGACCCTGCCGGACTCCAATCCCTTGACCACCTGAACTTTCTTTTCACCAGGCCATAGGATGCGGATCTCATCGGCTTTCTTCGCAGCCCCCAGGCCGAAGGTCAGGACCGTTTCCACCTGCGACAGGTAGCTCCTCGACGGCATCACCTGCCGGCGAAGGGTGCTCCCGCCGACCAACAGGGTAACGCTCGCACCGATAGCGTCACGATTGCATCGCCCTTGACCTCTGCCTACGAGCTTCAGTCGCAACCAGCCGTTCTTCCCTGCCTGGTCGTTTCGAAGCAGTAGCGGGCGATCACCGGTCTGCGTGATGAGACAGTCAAGATCTCCGTCGCCATCGATATCGGCGTAGGCCGCGGCCCGGCCGACCACAGGCATAGCCAGATCCCCGGTCGTCTTTTCATCAACGGGCACGAAGCAGCTCTTGAAGTCCGTTCCGCAATTCCAGAAAAGCTGGGAGGACTGGCGGTAGTGCTGGCTCGGCTGGACCTTGTTGATCTCTTCCTCGAGATGACCGTTTGTCTGCAGAAGGTCGAGACGCCCGTCGAGATCGTAATCGAAGAAAAACAGGCCGAAGCTCAGCATCTTCCGGCTCACCGGGCCGATCCCCTCCCCGATCGCCTGGTCGGTGAAATTGAAATCCGGTTTCTCCGACACGTAGAAAGATGACATCTCGTTGGCGAAGTTCCCCACCCCAAGCCCCAGGCTCTCATCATCGCGGTAAAAGCCGACATCCACTCCCATCGCGCCTGTGGAGTTCCCGGTCCCATCGTAGGCCACTCCCGCCTCCTCGCCGATCTCCTCGAAGGTTCCATCTCCCTTGTTGCGATAGAGAAAATTTCTCACCGTGTCATTAGCGACGAAAAGATCGAGGTTCCCATCTGCGTTGAAATCGAAAGGGATCATTGCCAGCGCCTTGGCGACCGGCTTGCCGGTAGCCCGGTTGAGCACATGAAAGCCCGCCTTCTCGGCGGACTCGGTGAAGGTCCCATCGCCGTTGTTGAGATAGAAGTAGGGCTGGACCCCCTCGAAATTGGTGGGTGGACCATAGGCCCGTCCGACGCCGGTCAGCCGGTAGTCGATGGCAATGTCGATCTTCCTCGACCAGTTGACGTAATTGCAGACAAAGAGATCGAGATCGCCATCGTTGTCGCAGTCGAAGAAGCCGGCGCTGCTGCTCCAGGTTGAATTTCCACCGGCTACGAAGGCCGTGTCGGTGACATCCTCAAAACGTCGTCCGCCGATATTCCGAAACAGGCGATTTTCATTGACCGTCGCAATGAAGAGATCGGGCTTGCCGTCGTTGTCATAGTCACCCACCGCCACCCCCATTCCGTAGAGCTTTACCGACAGGCCGCTGGCGGCGGTGACGTCCTTGAAGAATCCCTTTCCGTCATTGGAGTAGAGCCGCAAGGTCGGCACGTCCTCCCCCGGAGCATCTCCCGGCCAGGGCATACCGTTCACCAGGAGAAGATCCTCGTCGTCGTCCTGATCGAAATCAAAGAAGGCACAGCCCGGCCCCATGGTCTCGGGAAGAAGCTTCTCCCCCGTGGCCCCGTTGAAGTGAACGAAGTCGATCCCGGCGGCCAAGGTCACGTCGCTGAAAGCCACCGGTGGAGCCTTTGCGCTGACATCCTGGGGCAGCGGCAATACGATCGGCTTCTCCCCGGCCTCCTGTTCCACCTTCTCAGGCTGAAGCAGTAAAAAGACCACGCCGATGATCGCCAGGATCGCGACCAACGCGAAAGCGGAGATCTTCAGCGCCCTGAGGATAACGGTGTCATCGCCGGCTACGAGCTCGCCTTCAAGCGGTTCTTCTCTTTCGTGCTCTTCGTTCATCCTGCTTCCATCGCCTCTACTCCCGACGAACCTTACCTTTCGCCGGTTTCCCCCTTCAATTCGTAATTCCCGGCTTTCTGCAGATCATAGATCACAATCGATTCGGCCGCATGGTTGGCGGCTGGATTCTTCGCCCTGTGGGCCGCCACCGAGTTGTCCCGGGCATTGTCATCCGGCTTGTATTTCAGGTGCAGGGCCCGGTGTTCGCCGGCGCGTTGTTCAACTCCCAGCCGGGTAAAGACCAGCCCCAGGTTGTAATGAGCGGTCAGGTTCTCCGGGTCAAGAGCGAGTGTCCTGGTGAACCAGTTCACCGCTTCGGTGAGCAGGCGATCGCGTTCCTTTTTTGCAGCCTCGCCGCGCTCCTGCTTGGCGCGCTCAAAACAGGTCTGGCCGAGCTCGTTGAGCACCCGGTAGTCCTGGCCGAAATCGAATCCACGCTCCGCAGACCTGGTGTTCACCACGCTGAGGAAATTCTCGATCGCCTTATCGAGGTTACCATTCTGCTTATTAACGATCCCGGTAAACCAGCTGACCGTCCAGGGCTGCTCAAGACCCTTATGGGCACTCGCCCGGATCAGCGCCTTCCTGGCATCCTCGAGGCGTCCCTCCTTCAGGTAGACACGGGCAAGGTTGAGCGGGCCATCGGCCCGGTCAAGGCGCTCGACCCGGCTGAACGCATCCTCGGCCTGGCGCAATTCCCCCTTGCGGGCTCCCTTGCTTCCCTTGCGCAGGAGACCGATCCCGTAATCATTCCAGCGCTGCCAGGCGGCAGGAATCGATGAAGATTCTGCCTTCACTTCCTTACCCGCGATCGGGAAGCTCAGGCTGTCGATGGCCAGGGTAATGATCGGCAGATCATTCACGCGGTCCTCGCCGTAGATGTGCTTCATGTAGGTCGTATCGAACTTGCGGTACTGGAGCTTCGCATCGAGGGTCACCGTGCCGCTGGCATCATCGGGAACCTTGAAGCTGTAGTGGATCACGTCGGCCGCGCCCGGTGGAATCTGGTGATTGTAGAGAGCGACGAAGATGTCCTGGGCGTTGCGGCGGTCAATCCGGTTACCCTCCCGGTCAAGCACATAGGCGTTGACGAAGTGAGACCATGGATCGACCTCCCCATGCGGCCCCTTGCCGCCGCTTCTTCCGATGCGTTCTTTACCGCTCCGGAGCTCGACATCCATCCAGACCTCGTTCGAATCCGCCGTACCCTGGGTGAAAATATGCCCCATCTTCACCGTCCGGATGACGATCTCCACCAGGTAGGTCGCCCCGGGCTGGAGCGCCGGGATCACCGGGCGAAGCGGAGCGGTCAATTCCCCATCGATCCGGCCATCTTTCTTGATACCGAAAATATCGAGGCGCATGACCCCATCGAGGAACTCCCGGTGCGCGTCGTTGACCTTCTGCGGCATTTCCAGGAGCTTCGGAATGGCCGTATTGGCCGAGGGGAACTGGTGCCCGTGGATCTTCAACTCACCGGATGAGTCAAACTGCCCGGCGGCAAAGTCAGCGGAGGTGGCCAGCGGCATGTGGCACCCATTACAGTTCGGTTCCGCTTTCGGCGGGTAGTAGAAGCTTGTCGCCCCATGCCCGGATACGCCACTGAGATGGTAGGCATCGTAGTGGTTCTGCCCCCGGAGCCATTTGTACTTATTGAGTTCCTCCGGCAGGTGTACCTTGTGGCAGGTGCCGCAGAATTCGGGAGTCTTGTGCAGGGGCTTGAGGAAGGTCTTCTTGTGGAAGGCTGGCTTCGCCTTCACCAGCTGACGGTTCACCCAGCGCAGCAGGTCATTGGCGCTCGAGGCGAAGGGATAATGCATAGGCTCTTCGATGGTGTAGTCAGCGTTTCCACGCGGACTGTTGATGTGGGTGATCGCATGGCAGACCGTGCAGGTGATCCCCGCCCCTGCAGTCCGATGGCCTTGCAGGTCATTGGCGGGGTCATCGAAGGCCGTGTCGCTGTCAAAGGCGCCGCTGAAGAAGGGCACCGGGTCATGGCACCCGGCACAGAAGCGGGACCCCTGGACGTTACCGTCGCGTTCCATCATCGCCTTGCGGGTCTCGCGAACCGAAAAGAGATAGGCGGGATTGTTGAACGAGCTGAAGCGATGCATGCTGTGGGACCATCCCGCGTGTGCATCGGCATGGCATTCCCGGCAGTAGTGATCCATCATCAACTTGTCCGCCGGAATAAAATTCCCCGTCGCGGTCTTCGAGAGGGATGGCAGGAAGTACTTCGCCCCCGACTCAGGCCCTTCCTCGTTCCATTTGCGCGGATCCTGGTACTGCCAGACGATCATCACCACCGCGAACACCCCGGCGACCGCGGCGAGAGAGAGTCCCCGGCGCCACTGGATCTTCGGACCCGCCAGGCGGTGGAGGATGAAAAGCCAGATAACGAAAACCGGGCTCAGCACATGGGCCCAGTAGGCGATATTCCTGACCAGCGGATCCCTGACCTCGATCAACCCCTCAACCCGGGTCAGCACAACACCGCTCAGGATGAGCAGCACGCCGGTGGCGAAAAGCCCGTAGCCTACCCGCACCGCGATCCTGTTCTTACGGTTCCTGGAATTGCGAATGTGGACAATCCCGAATACCAGGAACGGCAGGATCATGAGCACCCCGAGAACCAGGTGCACCAGGAACATATTCAGGTAAAAATAGTTCTGGATCGTCTCGCCGGTCGACCACTCCGCCACGGTGATTCCCACCAGGTAGGCGCCGTTGATAAAGAGCAGCGCGAAGAGCCCCAGAACCACGTAGAGCAGTTTTTTCAGCCGCGGCCCCACAGCCGGGACATACCGCTGGGTCCTTGCGCCCTTGCTGTTGGCTGGAGTTCCTTCACTCACCTTGAAAAGCTCCCTCGAAGCCTCAGAACAAACAAAAAGACCTGACTTCTCCGTCCATCTTCTCGAGATGCCTCAACCCTGTCCAAAATACTCGCCCACAGCCCTCCCACCTAACTCCTACAGGCGCGCTCGATGGCTGCAACTCGCTTTTGGATATAAGCTTAGCATCTTAAAGGCCGCTCCCCTGATAGACCAGAACAGTTCCCTTCCACCGTTTTTCGTTACTACCCCGAACGAATTATCAATACCATTGAGTCCCTCTGAAACTGGCTGAAAGTGCCCACATCATGCGCCATGGAGAAAGATGACAGGAAAGCTGAACTACGGAATTATCGGTACCGGCTTTATCTCTGAAAAATTCGCCGGAGAACTCCCGCAAGCCCCCGGAGCCGGGCTCGCCGCGGTGGGCTCACGTACACCTGGGTCGGCTGAACGTTTCTGCTCGAAATATGAGGGGCGACCCCTCCAATGAATCCAGCTCCTCGAAAACCTAACATTCTCTGGCTCTGCACCGACCAGCAACGCTACGACACGATCGCCTCGCTGGGCAATCCGCTCATCAACACCCCCTCGATCGATTCGCTTGCCAGGGATGGCACCTCCTTCACCAGGGCCTACGTCCAGAGCCCCATCTGTGCTCCGAGCAGGGCCTCCTTCCTGACCGGCCGCTACCCACGAACCACCCGGTGCCGCCAGAATGGACAGGCTATCCCGCCAGGGGAGGTCCTGGTCTCAAAAATGTTCCGGGACGCGGGCTATACCTGCGGCCTTGCCGGCAAGCTCCACCTGGCCTCCTGCTCCGATGGACGGGTCGAAGAACGCACCGACGATGGCTACGATGTCTTCCACTGGTCCCACCATCCCCAGCCTGACTGGCCGGAGAACGCCTACACCCAGTGGCTGAGCACAAAGGGAAAGACCTGGGATGAGCTCTACGACGGGCCATCGACCCCATTCGTCAAACACGGTATTCCTGCCGAATACCATCAGACCACCTGGGCCGCGAATATGTGCTGCGACTTCATCAAGGAGAGAGCCGGTTCGGAGCCGTGGTTTTTCAGCCTGAACTGCTTTGATCCACACCATCCCTTTGACCCGCCGGCCGAATACCTCTCCCGGTACGACCCGGCAGACATGCCGCTGCCGAGCTACCGCGAAGGCGAGCTCGAGAACAAACCCCACTACCAGAAACTCGACCACGAATGGGCCCACAACGAACCGGGCTACTTCCATGTGGCCGGAATGAGCGAGGACGACCAGCGCCAGGTCTGTGCGGCCTACTATGCCATGATCGAGTTGATCGATGACCAGGTCGGCAGGATCCTCGCAGCCCTCCAGGAGAGCGGGCAGGCCGACAATACCCTCGTCATCTTCATGTCGGACCACGGGGAGATGCTCGGCGACCACGGCATCTACCTCAAGGGCCCCCACTTCTACGAAGCCGTCGTGCATGTCCCGATGATCCTGAGATGGCCCGGAAAAATCCTCCAGGGTGAACAGGCTGATACCTTCATCGAGCTGGTCGATCTCTGCCCGACCCTGCTGGAGGCTGCCGGCCTCGAGATTCCCGAGAGGGTCCAGGGGAAATCCTTCTACCCGGTCTGCACCGGCGAAGGCGGGAACGCAAGCCACAGAGATTCGGTCTACTCGGAGTACTACAATGCCTGGACGCATCAGCGCAGCTACGGAACCATGCTCCGCACAGAGAAGGAAAAGATCGTGGTCTACCACGGTGACGAGCTCGGCGAGCTCTACGACCTCGAGGAAGACCCCGGTGAATTCGACAATCTCTGGGACGACCCGGGCCACAAGGAGAGAAAGCTGGAGCTCCTGAAGCAGGCCTTTGACCGAAGCGTGTTGACAATGGACCCGACCCCGCCCAGGCTGGGCGCCTTCTGAGCCATCGCCGAAATACCCGAGAAGCCCCAATGCCTTTCAAGCTCTGCCTGAACACCAGCACGATTCGCCCCCAGCCCCTGCTGGAGAAGATTCGCCTCGCCTCCGAGGCCGGCTTTGAGGGTATCGAGCTCTGGGTCAACGACATCTACGAGCATGTCGGCCGCGGCGGGGAGGTCAGCGACGTGGAGAAGTCCCTGGCCGACCACGGCCTCATGGTTCCCTGCATGATCGCCATCAGGGGATGGGGAGAGGCATCGGAGCTGGAGTACCCTCTCATGCTCGATGAGGCCCGCCGCCGCATGGAGCTCGCCGCCCGGCTCGGCTCGCCCTGGGTGGTCGCCACCCCACCGCGCGAGGAATGTGGCATCGACCAAATCAGCCTGCGCTACCGGGACCTGCTGGAACTGGGAAGACAGGCCGGGGTCAAACCGACGATGGAATATATCAGTTTCTTCAGCTCGGTGAGCCGCCTCGACCAGGCCCGCCGCATTGTAGAGGAGGCGAATGATCCTGATGCGACTGTGATCATCGACTCCTTTCACACCTGGAACAGTGGCGGCGATATCGAAGAGCTGCGCGAGCTGCCGGCCGAACGGATCAGTCATTACCACATCGATGACGCCGACCCCGCGATGCCGGCTGGCACCCAGGCCGACCCGAACCGGGTGATGCCCGGAGATGGCCCCATCGACCTCGCAGCGGAGATCGCGATTCTTCGGGAAATCGGCTACGAGGGCACCGTCAGCCTCGAATTATTCAATCCCGGGCTGTGGGAAAAAGACCCCGCGGAGGTGCTGGCCACCGGGATGGAGCGTATGCGGAAGCTTCTTGCCTGATGTCTCCACTGGAGCGCCCTGAACACCCTTTTACAAGCAGGGTGCGAGGTCATACCATGGCGGAATGCCAATGATCTCCGAGGGAATCCGAAAGACCCGGTCGCCCCGAACAGACACCTCGAGTGCCATCACCCTATTGCGCCCGGGGGGCTTCGCGTTTTTTCTCATGACGGCATTTGCCGCCAGCGGCAATGCCCAGGAAGCTGAAATCGAGTTCTTCGAAAAGAAGATCAGGCCGGTGCTCATCGAGCGCTGCTACAAATGCCACTCGGCCGATTCGAAAAAGTTGAAGGGTAAGCTCCTCCTCGATACCCGGGAGGGCCTGCTCAAGGGAGGGGAATCCGGGCCGGCCATCGTTGCGGGGAAGCCTGAAAAGAGCCTGCTGATCTCCGCGCTACGCTATGAAGACCTCGAGATGCCGCCGAAGAACAAGCTTCCCGACACAGTGATCAATGATTTCGTCCGCTGGATAAAAAACGGAGCCGTTGATCCCCGCCATGGAAAGGCCCGGCAGGCTGAGGTTGGAATCGACTTTGAAAAGGCCCGCAGCCACTGGCCCTACACGCCCCTGTCCCAGGCTGCTCCCCCTGCCGTCGAAGACGGCGCTGGGAAAACCCCCATGATCGACCGCTACATCCTCGGGCAGCTGAAAACCCGGGACCTCAAACCGGCGAAACCGGCAAATCCCCGCCTGCTTGCCAGGAGGCTCCATTTCGATCTGATTGGATTGCCCCCGAAAGCGGCGGTGGTCGAAAAATACTCAGCCAACCCGACTCCTGAAAGCTACGCGGCACTGGTTGACGAGCTGCTTGACTCGCCGCATTTCGGAGAGCGCTGGGGGCGGCACTGGCTCGACGTTGCCCGTTATGCGGACTCAACCGGCGGAGGCCGCACCCGCCCCATCGAAAACGCCTGGCGCTACCGCGACTACGTCATCCAGGGACTCAACAACGACAAGCCGTTTGACCGCTTTATCCGCGAGCAGATCGCCGGCGACCTCCTGCCCCACAAGAGCGATCAGGAACGACGAGAAAACCTGGTCGCCAGCGGCTTCCTCATGCTGGGTCCGCACAATTACGAGAACCAGGACAAGGACCTGTTGAAACTCGATGTCGTCGACGAGCAGGTCGACACCATCGGCCGGGCCTTCCTGGGAATGACGATCGGCTGCGCCAGGTGCCATGATCACAAATTTGACCCGATTCCCACTGCCGACTATTACGCGCTGACCGGCATCTTCATGAGTACAAAGCTTCTCATACTCGGTAATATCGCCAGCTTCATCGAGCGCCCGCTGCCTGTTTCAGGCCCCCAGGGGGAAAAAGCAAAAAAGGCTGCGGCAAATCTCAAGGCTCTTGAAAAAGAACTTGCCGGGCTCAAGTCAGAAGAAAAAACCCTTCGCGGCAAAAATTCCTCCGGAGCTGTCGCTGTAAAAAGCCTCCCCGGAATCGTTGTGGATGACCCCGCCGCCGACAAGGCCGGCGACTGGACAGATTCTACCTCCAATAAGCTTTACCTCGGCAAGGGCTACATCCATGACGGCAACACATCAAAAGGCGTTAAGTTCGTTACCTTCAACGTGAAGCTTCCCAGGACAGGGAACTACCAGGTCAACCTGGCCTACACCCCGGGAACCAACCGCAGCCCGGCGGTACCGGTCGATATCCACCACGCCGACGGAGTGGAATCGATCAAGGTCAACCAGATGAAGACAGCCCCCATCGATGGGCTCTTTATCCCCCTGGGGCGTTTTCGCTTCGAAAAAGAAAAACCGGCCATCGTGGTCATTTCCAACAAGGATACCCAGGGTCATGTCATCGTCGACGGCCTGCAGTTCATCGAAGACGGGGCAGCAAAGAAACCCGCGGTGAAAAAAAATACGGCGAAAAAGCCCTCCCCGGAAAAAGGAGGGAAGGGGCAGAAAAATAAAAACGCTGCGCGGCTGAAAAAAATCGCAGGCGACATCAAGAAGCTCAATAAGAGAATCGCTACGGCCAAAAAGAACCTGCCGGTGACCGAAAAGGCGCTCTCGGTGGAGGAACACCCCAAGCCGGCCGATTCCCCGATCCATATCCGCGGCGAGGTAAGAAACCTCGGGCCGAAGGTGCCCCGTGGTTTCCTGAGCATCCTTGCCGCGAAGAAACCTG
>JAYGDV010000060.1:0-5048 GCA_046582735.1 Planctomycetota bacterium | reverse complement strand
CGACGCTCTTCCGATCTGTACTTCGACTGCGGGCTTCTTCGTGTTAATCTGAGCCTGCTTACGAAAATGACCGTACCGGACGAAAACCGCATGAAGACAAAAATCTCCATTCTGCTGGCTGCCGCCTGCTGCGCCACCTGCCTGCCCTGCGGGGCGGATGACTGGCCGACCTATCGCCATGACAGCGCCCGCTCCGCCAGCACCGGCGAAAAGCTCCCTGCCGGGCTCATCGAGAGCTGGGTGTACCGCTCCCGGCGCCCTCCCCAGATGGCCTGGCCCGGCGCGGCCAAATGGGATGGCTGGCATAAGATCTATGGCCTCAAGGACCGGATGATATTTGACCGGGTCTTCCATGTCGCCGCAGTTGGAGACGCGGTTTATTTCGGCTCATCCTCAGAGGATAAGATCACCTGTCTCGACGCTGCCAGCGGCAGGACCCGCTGGTCCTTCTACACCGAGGGTCCGGTACGCCTCTCTCCGACGATCGCCTCCGGCAAGCTCTATGCGGGCAGCGATGACGGGTTGGTCTACTGCCTCAATGCCGGCGATGGAAAACTCGAATGGAAATACCGGCCGGGTCCGGGCAACCGGCGAATACCCGGTAACGAGCGAATGGTATCCCTGTGGCCGGTGAGAACCAGTGTTCTGGTAAGAGAGGGTGTCGCCTTCTGCGGTGCCGGGGTGTTCCCCTGGGAGGGTGTCTATCTCTGCGCCCTCGACACCTCCAGCGGAAAAGAGCTCTGGAAAACAGGCATGAAGAATCTCCCGGCGCAGGGCTACCTGCTCGCCTCATCAAGCCGTCTCTACGTGACCACCGGCAGGGAACGCCCGGTGATCTTCGACTCCCGGAACGGCCGCAAGCTCTACCAGGTAACAGGAGGGGGCGGAGGCACCTATGCCCTCGTAACCGGGGACATGCTCGTATACGGGCCCGGCAAGACCGGGGAGATGAGCGTCTTCAAGTCAAACCGCAAGGACCAGCTGGCAAGCTTCAAGGGCAACCAGATGATCGTTACCCCGAAGGTCTCCTACCTGCTGAGCGACAGGAGCCTTGCGGCGCTTGACCGCTCCCGCTATCTCGGGCTGCACGAAAAACGGGAGGCCCTCAAGGCCCGCAAGGGAAAGGTCACCGAGCAGCTCAAGAAGCTCGGGAAAAACGGATCCTCGGATACCGGGAAGAAACTCCGAATCGAGCTGGGCCGGCTGAACCTGGAGATCGAGAAATTCTCAAGCGCCATGAAGAAGTGCTTCAAATGGCAGGTGCCTTCCGAATTCCCCCTCTCCATGATCCTGACCCGGGACAGGCTCTTCGCCGGGGGTAAGGGAAAGGTCGCTGCCTTTGACATCCGCAAAGGAAACATCGCCTGGGAGAAGAAGGTCCGTGGCAATGCCTACGGTCTCGCGGCCGCCTCAGGCCGGCTCTATGTTTCAACAGATGATGGCAGCATCTACTGTTACCAGGCCCCCGGCAACAGCAGGAAGGAGACGCGGTGATGACCCGGAACCACACAGCTGCCCTTCTCTTCAGCCTTGCTCTCCTGCTTCCCTGCTCCGGCGCGAAAGCCGCGGAGACGGAATTTCGCTGGAGCTTCCATTCCGACAAGATTGAGGATGGGCGGGTGAAGCCCATCGCCGGCCCCCACGATGCCCGGATCGAAGGAGCCGTCCAGCTCGCCACCTCACCCTCCGGCCTCGGCGCACTGGCGCTCGATGGCAGAAGCAACTCCATCATCGTTACCGACGACCCCCGGCAGCTGGCAACCCTTCCCTCCGGCAGCCTGACACTGGAGGGCTGGATTCTCATGCGCTCACGAAAAGAATGGTCCGGGATTGTAGGCGCCTTCCAGGACAACGGGGATTACGAACGAGGTTTCGTGCTCGGGTGCCACAAGAAGAGCTTCTACTTCGGCCTCGCAACCCGCTCGACCGGGAGAATGACCCACCTTTACGGATCCACCGAATACGAAACCGGAAAATGGTATCACGTGGTGGCAAGGTACGACTCGCGGCGGGGCGAGGCCTCCCTCTGGGTCAACGGGAAGCTGGACTCGCAATCGGACAAGCCGGGAGGAAAGATCCTGCTCGCCCCCAGCGGCTACTTCGAGATCGGCAGCTACCATGATGAGAATGAATACTATCGAACCGAGGGGATGATCCACGAGGTCGGGGTCTTCTCGACGGCCATGAAAACGACGGAGATCGCCAAACGCTACCGCGCCAGGGCGGGCAGACTGCCGGTTCCACCGCGGGAAATCTACGGTCCCTTCTCGGAGGTCTTCGGGCCTTTCGTCGAATTTACCGACCGCGAAACCATCGCAATCACCTGGGAGACCCCCTGGCCTCTAAAGGGCAGTGTCACCATCAGGTCGCGGGAAGATGAACCCAGGGTGCTGGAGGAGAGCGAGGCGCGCACAAGCCATCGCATCGTCGTTTCAGACATCAAGCCGGAAGCCCTCTACCGCTACCGGATCCTCTGCCGGGCCAAAGGCCGGCCGGAACTGATGACCAGGGAGTTCGAGTTCGACTCGACCTTCAACTATGCCCCCCACCCCGACCCCCTGGCCAGGAACCCCTTCAAGCCGGATGAGTGGAGCCCCCTTTACCGGGAAACCGCAAAGAGAATCATCGAGGCTGCCGGGGTCTCCAGGGGTTATTGCCTCGTGCTGGACTCCGGAGAGGGACGGCTGGCCTACCACCTGGCAAAACTCAGCCAGTTGCGCATCGTGGCGGTTGAGAAAGATCCTGAGCTGGTACAGAAATCCCGGGCGGCGATGGATTCAGCTGGGCTCTACGGATCCCGGGTCAGTATCCACCAGTCTGAAGGTGCCCTGCCCTACGGCCCCTACTTTGCCAACATCATCTGCTCTGACTCGCTCTTGCGAACCGGAATACTGCCGAAGGATGCAGCCAGTATCTACCGGTTGCTACGACCCTGCGGCGGGATTCTGGCGTTCGGGCACGGAGCGAAACCAGCTCTGCTGCAACCGAAGCTCAGGGCCTGGTTGAAACTCGGTGGGGCCGGGGAGCAACTGGAGGAAGATGGCAACCTCTGGGTACATACCAGGAAACCCCTGCCGGGCGCCGGCGACTGGACCCACCAGTACGGGGTTCCCGACAACTCGGCCTGTAATTATGACCAGCGGGTCGGCGGCAAGCTCAAGGTCCAGTGGTGGGGAAGACCCGGGCCGCGCGCGATGCCCGACAGGGGCCCCCGGAACCCTGCACCGGTCTCAGCCAACGGCAGGCTCTTCGTGCAGGGAATGAGGATCCTCTTCGGTATCGACGCCTACAACGGAACCATCCTCTGGAGCAAGCAGATCCCGGCCATGCGACGTGCAAACATGCCCCGGGGCAGCTCAAACATGGTTGCCACAGCTGACATTCTCTACGTAGCCATGGAATCACAATGCGCCGGCTTCGATGCGCAAACCGGCAGGCTCGTCATGAAAGCGGCCATCCCGGCCAATGCGGAGGATGACCTGGAATGGGGCTACCTTGCCGCCAGCGGCGACAAGCTCGTCGGCAGCATCACCAGGAAGGGCGGCAACTACCGCGGTGATTCCGGGCAGTGGTTCGAAGACTTCAAGAAAGAAGAGACGGCCAAGGTCGTAAGCGATAGCCTCTTCGTACTGGACAGGAAGACGGGAGAGAAGAGATGGGCCCGTGAGCAGGGGGTCGTCATTAATTCCACGATTACGGTTTCAGGCGGGATCGTCTATTTCGTGGAGAGCCGCAATCCAGCCGCGAAGAAAAGCCGGCAGGGGCGGCTGCAGAACGAGATCAGGAGCGAGCAGTACATCGTCGCCCTGAACCTCGACTCCGGCAGCTTTCTATGGGAGAAGAAAGCCGACTTCAGCAACTGTGAGTTCACGACCTACATGTCCCATCACGGCGACACGCTCCTTGTGGCAGGAACCGACAAGAACAAGAACTATCACACCTACGCCTTTGACACCGCCGAGCGTAAGCCGCTGTGGGAACACCATACCAAGACCCGCAAAACCCATCACAGCGGCCACCTCATGCACCCGGTCATCATTGATGACAAGGTCTTCCTCAACAAGCACACCTTCAGCCTCAGGTCCGGGGAGGTCCTCAAGGTAGATCCCTTTGATTACCACGGCTGCGGCACCATGAGCGCATCGGCCCGGGCAATCTTCCACCGCTTCGAATACCACGGCATGCTCGATCTCGAGACCGGCAAGCGAACCGAGTTTACCGGCGTGCGGGGCAATTGCTGGCTCGGACAGATCCCGGCCGGCGGCCTGCTGCTGGCTCCCGAGAGCGGCGCGGGGTGCTCCTGTACCCATGCGATCCAGACCTCTATGGCATTCGTTCCCGAGGACGACTGAAGGGCATGCGAGCCTATTTCCAATTCGTTCTACGCCATCGTATCCCGGTATTGCTCCTCATCGCGCTGATCAGCGCCGCCGGGGTCTGGAGTCTCCTCGGCGCGAAGGTCTCATCCTCCCTCGGAAAGCTCTTCCTCGCCAACAGCCCTGCCTACGATCAATACCTCTCCCGGGTTGACGAATTCGGCAGCGATGAACAGCTGATTATCGCCTTTGAGGAAGAAGATGTACTGGCGGCGGACGCACTTCGCCGGCTTGAGATGGTGACCCGGGCACTCGGGAAAGAGCCCGGGGTCGGCAGGGTCATGAGCCTGCTTGATAACCGGCAGGTATTCAAAAAATCCGGCGAAGGCGAGCTTGAGGGTCAAATCGAAGAGCTCAGAAAATCTCGTAAAAAGACCGACGCGGCCAGGGCGGAACTGCTTGGTGACCCTTTCACCGGGAAAATCCTCCTTTCGGAGGACTCCCGCCACGGCGCGGTCCTCATAACGACGAAAGCCGACGGAACCCACGACATGGAGGATTCCATTTCCTTCGTGGACAAAATCCAGGAGCTCTTCATCCAGCAGGGCTACAAAAAGGAGCACCTGCACCAGGCGGGCGGCATCGCGATCGTTTCGGAGATGATGAAGCAGACCCACTTCAACCTGAGGCGTCTCTTTCCCATCGTCTGTTCCCTGCTGATCCTGACGGTCT